>CAYVXS010000269.1:0-5107 GCA_964454885.1 uncultured Pirellulales bacterium | reverse complement strand
CTGCGGGCATACCGGAATCCTTCAACGTACTTATTCAGGAACTCCGCGGTCTCGCACTGGATATTAAAATTTTCGATTCCCGCGGAAAGCAGATTCCTCTCACCGAACGTGACGAGGAATTGATAAATCAGCAGGGCAGCCATTTTTAGGAGGATAGACAGGAATGAGAGATATTCAGGATTTTGATACAATAATGCTCAAGCTTGCCTCACCGGCACAAGTCCGCGCGTGGTCCTACGGTGAGGTAAAAAAGCCTGAAACCATTAACTACAGAACTCTCAGGCCGGAGCGTGACGGGCTTTTTTGTGAAAAAATATTCGGTACGACCAAGGAATGGGAATGCTACTGCGGAAAATTCAAATCGATTCGTTATAAAGGTGTCATATGTGACAGGTGCGGTGTCAAAGTCACGCATAGCCGTGTTCGTAGAAAACGCATGGGTCATATCAATCTCGCGGCTCCGGTAGTGCACATCTGGTTTTTTAAGGCTATCCCGAACAGACTGGGAACCCTTTTGGCGATGAAAAGCGCCGACCTCGAAAAAACTATTTATTTTCAGGAATATGTTGTCACCGATCCGGGACAAAGTCCTTTGAAAATAGGGCAACTACTCAGCGAAGAAGAATATAGAGATGCTACGAACAAATACGGCAAATCCTTTAAGGCATTCATGGGGGCCGAAGCAATAAAGGCTTTATTGGAGAATCTCGATCTCGATGAAATAGCCAACCAGCTCAAACAAACTATTACCAAAACCAACAGCAAACAAAAAATAAAAGATCTGACAAAGCGGCTTAAGATTATCAACCAGGTCAGGAACAGCAGTAATAAAGCTCAATGGATGGTGCTTGAAGTTATACCTGTTATTCCTCCAGATTTGAGACCGTTGGTTTTACTTGAAAGGGATAATTTTGCGACCAGTGATCTGAATGACCTGTACAGGAGAATTATCAACCGAAACAACAGACTGAAGAAATTGATGGATCTTAACGCCCCCGAGGTAATTATCCGCAACGAGAAAAGGATGCTGCAGCAGGCGGTGGATTCGCTGCTCGACAACGGGCGCTGCAGAAGGTCTGTTCTTGGCAGCAATAATCGTCCCTTGAAATCGTTGACGGATATGATTAAAGGCAAGCAGGGGAGGTTCCGTGAAAACCTGCTCGGTAAGCGCGTGGATTACTCGGCTCGTTCGGTCATTGTTGTGGGACCCGAGCTTAAACTATTTCAATGTGGTTTGCCGAAAAAGATAGCCCTCGAATTATATCAGCCTTTTATTATCCGCAAGCTAAAGCAACATGGATTGGCCGATACGATTAAAAGTGCCAAAAGGATGATAGAGCGGCGTGACGAGCAGGTCTGGGATATTCTCGAAGAAGTTATCCATCAGCATCCCGTCCTGCTGAACCGAGCCCCTACTCTTCACCGAATGGGTATTCAGGCTTTCGAGCCGGTATTAGTCGAAGGTAACGCCATCAAGCTTCATCCTCTTGCCTGCAAGGGTTTCAATGCCGACTTTGACGGTGACCAGATGGCGGTGCATTTGCCGTTGAGTGTCGAAGCTCAGGCGGAAACTCATATTTTGATGATGACTACATCCAATATTTTCTCCCCGGCAAACGGTTCTCCGATGGTTGGGCCTTCCCAGGATATGGTTATGGGCAATTACTATCTGACCTATGCACAACATGGTAACGTCGAAGAAACCGGGAAACTGAGACTGTTTAGGGATCCTTTCGAAGCAATAATGGCCCTTGAAGTAGGAAAAATTGGTTTACATACGAAGATTTTGGTTCGGCTTGGAAAAACTATCAAAGTTGTCGGTGAATCGGCAGTTTCAAATACGGGGATTATTGAAACAACGGTCGGTCGATGCATATTTAACGATATGCTTCCGGAAGGGATGCCGTTCTACAATGTTACGATGTCTCAAAGAAGGCTGAGCCGGGTAATCAGTGACTGTTATGAATATACCGGTGCATCAGAAACAGTAGTATTACTTGATCAGATTAAAAATCTGGGCTTTAAATATGCCACATTGGCGGGGCTTAGCTTTGGCATTACAGATCTTAAGATTCCTCATAGAAAACAGGAGATTATCGAAGAAACTGAAAACAGGGTCGAAAAAATATATAAGAATTATCATGACGGTGTTTTAACCGAAGGCGAGCGGTATAATCAGGTTGTTGATGCGTGGACGAACGCGCGAGTTGCGGTTACGAACGAAATGATGCGTGGCCTTAAAGAGGATACAACGGCTGAGGGCCGACCTTATCTGAACCCGATATACCTTATGAGCGATTCCGGAGCGAGAGGAAGCGTTGATCAGATTCAGCAGCTTGCGGGAATGAGAGCGTTAATGGCTAAACCGAGCGGGGAGATTATTGAGACACCGATCAAATCGAACTTCCGTGAGGGTTTGACCGTTCTTGAATATTTTAGCTCGACTCACGGAGCTCGCAAGGGTTTGGCCGATACGGCATTAAAGACGGCAAATTCCGGTTACCTCACTCGTAAGCTTATCGATGTGGCGCAGAATGTAATTGTTATTGAGCGTGATTGCCAAACCCTTCAGGGAATTACTAAAAGTGCTGTAAGTCCTCCGAGAGCGGAGGCGATCGATGTTCCGCTGTCTCAACTGATTATCGGCAGAACGGCCAGAGACAATATTCGTAACCCGATAACAGACGAGATGATAGTTCGTGAGAACGAGGTCATTAATGTTGAAGCGGCGGAAAAGATCGAAGCTCTGGGTCTTGATGCCATCAGAGTAAGAAGCCCCCTGACGTGTGATAGTCCGTTTGGAGTCTGTGCAAAATGTTACGGCTGGGATATGAGCACAGGGCAATTGGTTGAAGAAGGCTCAGCTGTGGGTATTGTGGCGGCACAGTCGATCGGCGAGCCGGGAACACAGTTAACACTGAGAACATTCCACACCGGCGGTGTTGCCTCGAGAGCTATTCTTGAAAGGGAACAAAAAGCGACACATGCCGGGCAAGTGTATTATCGCGATATTAATGCTGTTGAAATTAAGCAGAGCGACGGAAAGGTGTCCGTTATTGCCCTCAAGAGAAATGGCGAAATAGCCATTCTTGATGCAAAGGACAGAGAGCTTGACCGGTTTAAAGTACCGTATGGCGCCACTGTTTTTATTGAGGATAACAGTAAAGTTAAAGCCGGCGTGCCGTTGTTCGGCTGGGATCCCCACCGTACACCAATCCTGGCGGAAGTAGCCGGTTCTATACGGTTTGTCGATATCATCGAAGGTGAGACGATTGGTATTGAAGAAGAAAGAAAAGGACAAGCCGGTAAACCGGTGGTAATCGAACACAAGGGTGACAAGCATCCGCAAATCATCATTGAAGATAAAGACGGGAAAATACTTGATGTGCATTATCTGCCTGCGGGTGCAAGAATCGAAGTTGTTGAAGGTCAGAGTGTCCAAGCCGGCCAGTTACTTGCTCATCAGCCCAGAGCTACCGGCGGAACGCAGGATATAACCGGGGGCTTGCCCAGAGTTACTGAAGTATTCGAGGCAAGAAAGCCCAAAGATCCCGCTGCTATGGCGGAAATCAGTGGTCGTGTCGAGTTAAGAAGCGACAAGCGTAAGGGCAAGATGACGATTATCATCAGAAGTGAAAGTGGTATGGAAAAGGAACACCATGTTCCTCGTGACAGGCATCTGAACGTTCATACCGGTGATTATGCCGAAGCCGGTGATGCTCTGACCGATGGCCCGCTCGTGCCGCACGATATTCTGAGGATCAAAGGTGAGGAGGCTTTACAAAGATATTTAACGACAGAAATTCAAAATGTCTATCGTTCCCAAAATGTAAATATTAACGATAAGCATATTGAAATTATTTGTTCTCAGATGATGCGAAAAGTAGAAATCGAATCTGTAGGTGACAGTGCGTTTCTGCCGGGCGAGGTTGTTGACAGGTTTTTGTTCAAAAAAGAGAACGAAAGATTGACTAACAGTCTTAAAGTAGTTGAACTCGGAGATGTGTCCGATTTCGAGATGGGTCAGATTGTCAGTAAAGAGGAGCTGGCCAGCGGTAATGAAAAGATGGAAGGTATCGGCGGTCGCGGTGCCACAGGCAAAAAACCAAGACCGGCAACCGCCAAAACATTACTTTTGGGAATCACCAAGGCTTCACTGTGGTCTGAGAGTTTTATAGCTGCTGCCAGTTTTCAGGAGACAACCAAAGTTCTCACCGAAGCGTCTCTGGCGGGCAAAGTGGATGAGCTTCATGGCTTGAAGGAAAACGTAATACTTGGTCACCTTATACCCGCCGGCACGGCTTTCAAACCTCATTTGGAAATAAAAGTCAAACATCTTGTCGAAGCACCGCTGCCGAAGGAATTTGAGGAAGTGGCGGAAATCAGGGAAGCCAAAGAGGCTGAAGCAAAGGCTGAGGCTGCGGTCAGAGAAGCGCTGGGTATCGAATAAAACAAAGGCCTTTTCGTTGAATATATAAGAATTATCAGGAATGCGGGGGGGGGGCTATTTGTTTTGTTGTTGATGATTGTTTCTGCGTAACCGCTTCGCTAAGGTGGCTATGGATTTCAGTTCCTGGACATCCAGCGGTGTTCCATGTCGTTTTGAATCGCCCCTGTTTTTTATTTCTTTTACTGTTGATTCTTCTAACTTGTTTTGGTTACGGGCTATCTCCTGTGGGGATTGTTCCATCCTGTTATCTGCCTGTTCGCCCTGTTGAATTTCCTGAATTGCGAAGTTTTGAGGTGTAGAAAGTCCGTGATTGACATTGTCTTCCGGATGCTCATTTTCTTTAGCTCTAACAGGGATTTGTTGAATGGAGGTTGTTAACTCGGTGATTTTTTGCCGAAGCCGTTCCTCTGATCGTTTATATTTGTAAACTTCACGTCTAAGGAGTCTGATTTGCTCAGTGGCCTTTCTCCATTCTTTTGTAGTTTGGTTCCAGTTTGTTTTTTCATTTTTAATGGATTTGTCAGGAACCGGGGCCGGTTTGTGCTGTTGGGGATCGTCGGTTTCGGGGTGACTTTCTTGGTGACTATAGAGTTTTTTGCCGATGATTTCCGGTTGTTTTATGTTCTGAATCGGAGGTATCCGCTTAACCTTAGTTTT
>CAYVXS010000268.1:0-5108 GCA_964454885.1 uncultured Pirellulales bacterium | reverse complement strand
CAGAGTCTCATCGATTCGCCCCTGCCCGGCGTTTTCTTCGAGAAATTTCGCCAATTGCTCATGGTTCATCAGACCCGTGCGTTTGGCTGTTTTTATAAGTAAATCTTTCATTACTACTCTGCACTAAGAACTTTGAACGGCTCCATCGGTTTGGATTTGAATCCCGGCCAGTCTTCGTAATTCTGGAACTCGTCTTCGAGTCTTTCGAACGATATCCTGTTTCTGTCCGACATTCTCTCCAAATCAGGCAGTCCCGCGACGGTGTCGTCGGGCCTGAGGATGTGGGCTTTTACAAAGACATAGAGATTGGACGAACGGTCCGAATTGCTGGTGTTTCTGAATAATCCACCCAACAGGGGCAAATCGCCGAGCAAGGGAACTTTCGAGCCGCCTTTGGTCTGGTTTAATTTAATCATGCCGCCGAGAATGATTGTCTGTCCGTCCGGGACGGTCACCGTAGTATCGACTACGCTTTCGGTGGTATCCGGCGGGGAGTTTGTAGCCGGTTTTTCACCGAAGTCGGAGCGTGTCATATTTACCTTAAGCAAAAGTAAATCACCCTCACTGATATTCGGGGTTATAATTAGTTGTATTCCTGCTTCGTACTCTTGGAAGCTTGTAGTTGTTTGTGCGGCACCTTGCTCCGGGATGATGGCATGCTCTACGCTGACATTTGTTTTATTAGTAGTACTAATCGAACCGGCTTGCCCGTCGTTGACCAAAATCTTGGGTTTTGCCAGGACCCGGCCGTAACTTTTCGTTTCCATGGCCTTTACTAAAGCCTGGATATGCCGGTCGCTGTAAAATCCCTGTCCCTCACCCGAAAGCGAGGTTGCTTCGATAACCCTACCTTCTGCAAATGGTTCAAGGATCCCATTAAGTGCTTCCATATTTCCACCGGCGGCCATTCTGGGAAATTTGCTAACCATGTCAAGATCGAGGTCGAACAGATCGACCCTGCTGACTTCTACAAGAGTTACGTCTATCAGGACCTGCGGTCGTCTTTTATCGAGGATCTTGATAAGATTGCTTATCCAATCCTGGTTTTTCTTGTTGGCATAAACAATCAGTGAGAAAGTATTGGGATCGTCAACGATGCTGATTTGATCTTCCAGCCGTGGTTTCTTTACTACTTCGATCTTGTCGTCTCCTGCTTGTTTATTTTCGGTGGTTTCTTCAACAAGCTGCATCAGAAGTTCTCTTAAATGCGCCGGAGAGGAATTTTCAAGCGGATATATTTTGAAGGGAATTTCATCCTCAGCTCTTTGTTGATCCACATGTTTGATAATCGAAGCGATACGTTCGTGCTGTTCGGCGGTGGCGTTAACCAGGAGCGAGTTTGTCGATTCGAGAACGACCACCTGCGGCTCTCCCGAGAGAGATTCGGTCACTGAGCTTTCCGGTTGAGTTTCGGCTGCCGTGATTCTTTGTAACTGTGCCCTGGCAGCGGGAGTCGATGTGGGCGGGGCTTTTATATCATCGGAAGTTCTCGAAGATGTCGAAGAGTCCTGCCTGGTTCCGATTATGCCCAGCTCCTCCAGCTTTTTTCTGACATCTTCGGCGTCAACGTAATCGATTTTATAGCGTATCAGGGTCCGCAAATCCTGCTGTGCCACATCGAGAGTGTCAACCAGATCTTCGATATCGTCCAATTGTTCTTTCAGGCCTATCATCAGAATGCGATTAGTCCTTTCGTCTGCATCCACATATACGGTCGGTGTGAACGCTTCGGTTTGCTGTGCCGCGGCTCCTCTGGCTCCCCTGGCGGCCGCCTGCTGTCTTTGCCTGTTTATCTGGTTTACCTGGGTTTGCCAGGCACGGACCCGGGCATTAAATGCGGTTGTCGATTCGTTAGTTCCTCTCACAGGGCGCGGCGGTGTGGTGAGAGTTTCTCCTTCTTCCGCGGCGATAGTTATGGAGACAGTCCCCAATTCTTCCGCGAGTGACTTGAGTTTCGGCGCAAGTGTCTGTGCCATTGTGTATCGTAACTGCCTGTACCGGAATTTCCTCGGTTCGCCGGGTCTGTCAACGATGTCCAGCAGGGTTTTTATACGCGGCATACGATGTGCATAGGCGGTTACAATAAGTGTTTTCGTTTCAGCTATCGTGGTGATGTCCGTAGTGAGCCTCATGCCCTCCAAAAACTGCTTTGCACTTTCCGTATCGATATTTTTTAGCTCGAAGACACTCATAACAACTACGTCACCAGTCACGACTTCCGGCTTTTCGGCATTGACTAAAGCCGGGTCGATATCTAATGCATTGTCTTTTGGTACGATAGTAACAAGATTGCCCATTCCGCGGGTCATCACAAAACCTTTGAATTTCAGCACGGATTCGAGCAGGTGATATAAATCCCTTACCGTCACAGGTCCCTGGAGTTTGCCGTTGGGATTGAATGTAACTTCCTGGTCGGCCAGGTCCGATTCGTTATACATAAAATCCATCTTCAGATATGGACCCACCAAACCCAGAAATGCCACCATTGTCTGTTTATCGGGTAGAGTCAGCTTAATAACATCATCAGCATTGGGGATGTCAACCATTTCGGAAGACTCAGTAGAGGCAAAAAGACCGATTGCCGCCTGTTGCTGTTGTCCTTGCTGTGCGGCTGTTTGAACTGGCCGCATTTGCTGTGTCGGCGGCTGCTGCTGTACGTTTTGTTCGGTCACACTTATTTGCGGTATTTTTTGTTCGGATACGTTTTGTCCGAGCAGGGCGGCGACTGGATTTGGCTCAATTGTATTCTTTATGGAACTTGCTCCTTGTTCGTTGGGTTGTTCCGTTTTCTGCAATTGTTTTATCGTTGATACAATTTTATCCGTTACGCCCACAGGTGCAATAACAACAATGACATTATTGTGAAAATCGACGATAGCTTTTGTGCCGTTTTGAGAGGCGGGGGGGGTTGTGAAGCTGCCGATCGATATATTACCGATTTTTTCCGCGATTCGCTCGCTGGAGGGAATGTTCCCGGCTGTCGATGCGGGAGTTATCTGTTGTATGGTGTATTTTTCCCGCTGGTCGATAAGTTCGAGTATCGCTTTTGCTTTGGCTAATTCCCTGGGCTGGGCAGTCACTAAAAGTGCGGATGAATTGGGAAAATGCGAGACTGTGCCTATTCCCATATCATCGAGGAACTTTTTGCCCGCCTCGGGAGCTATATTTTTCAATGTAAAAATCCTGTACGGTACAAGCTCATAAGCGGCCTGCTCATTTGCGAAGAGATAACCGCTGCACAACAGGAATGTTACTGATAAAGCAATTGTCACGATATGTCGTTTTTGAAAAAAACACCTTTTTGCCATCACATTCGCCCCTCAGTCCTGACCGGGCTCTGCCGGTTTAAAATAAGTAATGTTATTGCGCAGGATTAAACCGAGTTTTGCCCCGTTGTTCGGGAAAGTACGTATATGGTTTTGCTCCAATAACATAAACCGGTTACAACTTTGCAGGACGTTAATAAGTTTTTTTGCCGTTTAATGTACAATTTCATTTAAAAGAATCATAAATCTGAATTTATACGCATTCGAACTTCCCCTGCTCTACATATTACAATTGACTGATATTGCGTTTTTTATCGGAAGTTCTTTCATATATATCCACTAATTTCCACCACCCTGACATTCGGGAATCAGCTATATATTCAGACATATAAAATGGGTAAAAGTTCCTGATTTTTCGGGTAAAAAACTCTAATTTGCTGATAAATGCTGTAATGCTTTGTTATTCGATGGCAAATGGTGAATTTAATATTATGGGTCGATAAAACATTGTGTATAACACGCGGTAAATCAACAGCTTCTCGAGGTTTGTTGGAGTCCCCAAAGGCTTTTATTCGCCTTTGGGGAACCTCGCAACAATATGGGGGGCAGGTAAATTATCTTTCCTTTTTATAAAACCTGTTAAAGATTACTTTATAGGAAGTTCTTCTTCTTCTTCGGTATCTGATGTATTCGGCTCGTTTTCGTCGTCATTCAATTGTTCAGCCAGGTCATCGAGTTTTTTCGTTTCTTCCTGGCTGACGTAAGATGCCTTGAAACTCGAGATAATTTTTTCGATTTGTTTGGCTCTTTCCTCTTCACTGAGCTCGGTATCGTTGATATCCGATTTATCTTTTAACTCTTTCAGATCTTCGTATAATTTCTCGAGTTCCTCTGTTCTCTCTTCGGGTTGCTTTGTCGGAAGAGGTTTCTGGGGCATTCTTTTTATTAAGCTGCGATTTCTAACGGAAGATTGTGCTTTGTTGACGGGGCTGCCGACGGGGATTCCCGTCTTTTTAGCTGCGCTCGGTGAACTGGTGACGGGAGTTTTGGACTCCGGCTTTTCCCGCTCGAGCATAAGATTGAAGGTTTCCGTGCCGCTTTTTACAATTACAAGATCATTTTGTACCTGTTCGATATACAAATGCCCTACCGAAGCCGACTGTTTAACCCAGTGAATTCCTTTGCCTGGCTCGTCAATCAGCGCCATAGACATTTCAGGAAGTTTCTCAAAATAGCTGATTCCAATAACCTTAAATTTTGGAGTAACGTTCGTTTGGGCGCCAATCGTTGAACCGGGGCCCGGTTGGGGAATTCTGGGTTTTGAGGCCGGCGGATTCAGATACAGCGCAAAAGTCTGGGCCTGTTTTACCAATGGTGATGTCTGGCCGACGAAGGATTTCGTCCTGCTACCCTCAGCCGTCTTGAATTTCTCAATCACGTTCGGTGATTTAAGAAATTCTTTGACGTTTTCATCACCGCGGATACCTCGGACGATACGAAATACGAAAAAACCGACCAAAACGACCGCCAAAACCGCTGCTAATATACTGGTTATTCGCAATGTCTTTATCATACAGAACTTAACAGTGTATAAATTACCTGTATTGGTACTTATGCTCTGTATTATTTGACATCGCTAAGGTCGTTTGGTTCCGGCCAATGTTTAATTAATAATAATTTTTCCTCTTCGTGACCGGCATAGTCGCTGCTGTGTTCGGGAGTGTGGCATTCGATACAAACCGAATTTGGTTCTGAAATCGGCATCTTGATTTCATTGGGATATGCGTTGTGGTTCGAGCCAGGGCCATGGCAAACGTCACAGCGCCCGGCCGTCATACGGGG
>CAYVXS010000267.1:0-5111 GCA_964454885.1 uncultured Pirellulales bacterium | reverse complement strand
AACCCGTTCGGCTCCGCTCCATTCGGCCCGAGCTCATGGCCGAGGGCAGGGCATGCTTTGAACTTTACACTTTGAACTTTTAACTTGTCACTTGCTTTCCCCCAATCGTTATTCAGTATTAGATATTCATTATTCAATTCTTCGCTAATTTTACCCAAAAACCGCCTTAATAAAAGGAAAAACAGGCTTTTTCCGGGAAAATGTCAATGACAAGCCACTCGATACTGGATTCTCGATACTCGATTTGTCATCCCTTCGGCAAGCTCAGGACGTAGCCTGAACGAAGTGTTCGTCCTTCGTAATAGTACTACGGAGAATGGAAAGGATCTGGCCAACGAACAATAAAATTATTAGCGTAGAGATATATTACACCGATTTTTAGTAGATTTTCTAAACGCTACCCGCTATACGCTGAAAAACAGCTTGTAGTTTAGCCGTATAAAGATATAATTCAATCAACAACATTGAGCGAGCGAAGTATTTTGAATTAATTCTTGAGAAGAAGAAAACGTCCATATTCTACTATTTAAGGTGCACAGAAAATTTTTCGATGAGTTGTGGTTGCTAATGAAAAGTTTTCTCAAAAAAAGAAAGAAACGGTGGTTCTTCCTTATTCGAGCAACAAAGCGTTTACGTGCTGTCTTAAAAATTGCACAACAAGCAAGTTGTCACCATAGTAAACAAGGTGATGAAAGCATGTATTATCTTCACGCTTTGATCGAAGAAGGTACAGGCGTAGGTTTCCATATTATAATTAACTATGCGAAAAACCCTGAGATATTGTTCAGCAATGTTAAAACTGCGATTGCTAAAACTTCTAATGGGACACAATGCGATTCTCTTACAGATAGATGCGACATAGTACAATATACAGTGGAAGCGTCACGGGGATTAAAAGATAAGCATGTAGGAACCGAGCATCTTCTACTTGGATTATTGAGATCAGATAATTGTCAAGCAGCCAAAACATTACATGAGCACGGCTTGAGTTACGATTCGGCCGAAAAAGCAATCAGTAAAGTAAGAATCATGTAAACAGAACAATCTGGTACAAAGGACCTCGTACTTGGAGAAATTAGTGCCAGCCAGATAAAGAAATTTGAAAAACCAGGTGGGGTTACTAAAATAAATTTATGGAAGATTGCCGCGACCCCGTTCTTGTCTTCCGGCCCCCGAGTCTTACGACACAAGTCGGAGCAGCGGGCGACAAGAAGACACGGGGCCTCGCAAAGACATTGTGAGCCCGGCCATCCCTTATGGGAGTGAGAACTGTCGCATTAATTAGTCCTGATATATCCCAAATACACTCAACACTTTTTTTCGTAATTGCTGAGTCTCAAATAAGTAAATCATACCTAATATCGTATAAAATCCCGGAATTGAACCCAAACAACAACTGAAAACTTAGGTATTTTAATCCATGAAATCAATTCAAGCATCAATTCCTGTATAGTCGATATTAATATAGCAGAATCATCGTGTAAGCAATACATCCACATATGGGGTGTATGTGGAAAACAATATTATAGAAATGAAAAAAATAATCAGCAAATTAGGATAAACACAATGAAGCATATCGTTTTTATACTCTCTGTACTGATTTGGTTTCAGGGATTATCATTCGGAATCCCAATCGATGAAAAAGACGAACCGAACTTCGCAGATATGACTCTTGAGGAATTGATGGAAGTTCAAATTGTTACAGCGTCACGGTCCGAACAGGCACTTTCCGAACTATCCGTACCTGTGAGCGTGCTCACGGCGGAGGAAATTCGCAACAGCGGACTTACAACAATTCCGGAATTATTGGCACTTATTCCCGGTGTTGATGTCAGACGACTCGACCGGACACGATATATCGTCGGAGTCCGGGGAATGCTTGGCACATATTCGGACAGAACTTTGGTGCTAATCAACGGCCGTGATGCCCTGAATCCCGCATGGGGTGCGCCCGACTGGCAAACTCTACCGGTAATGATTGAGGACATCGAGCGTATCGAGGTTCTTCGCGGTCCCGGCGGAGCCGTATGGGGAGCAAATGCTTTTACGGGTGTGATTAATATAATTACAAAGAAACCCGAAGATACAACAGGAGGATTAGCCAGCAGCACAATCACAGAATTCGGTGACAGCTATACCCAGCTTCGGTATGGTGAAAAGAAGGAAGCCCTTTCCTGGCGGGTATCGACGGGATATGAGGATATAAAAACCTCGGACCATGCAGGCGCAGGGAAAACCGTCTCAGCCATTCCTGCATTAAATCCGCTAATGGGTTTTTCAACATACAAGGCAAGAGATTTTGCCCGAGTATTTCGGACCGATAGTGAATTTGCCTACCAGCAAAACGAAGATACTCGCTGGAATTTCGGTTTGGGTCATACGAGCCTGGAACGGGGTGATCGTGAACTTTCAGGGCAACTGCCCAACAAGAACTCTCTTGCAAGTATGACAAGACTTTTCGGGCGTATAGACCATTCATTCGATCCCGATACGGCCGGATACTTACAGTGGTTCGGGAATTATTCGGTGGTCCATCCTCCTGAAACAATCGGGCGGTATGCCTTCTATGAAAACGACCTCGAAGGTCAGCTTCAGTTCCCGGCAGGCCAGGAGCACCAGTTGACCGTCGGAGGCAATTTGCGATGGACACATATAAGCAACGAAAGGAACAATAGCGGCCTTGGAGTTTATTTTGCCGAAGGAGGATATGATGAGTATTGGGCGGGGATTTATCTTGTGGATCGGTACAAGATGAGTGAACGATTTACTCTGGAAACACAGGGACGACTTGACCGATATAACAAAAGCGGTACCGACTGGTCTATGCGAATGGCCGGATTATATGCCCTTGACGACAAAAAGAATCACGTTGTTCGTGCAGGCGTGGCCAGATCATTCCGCACGCCCGGAGTGATGTTAAGGGAACTAAGAATGACGGCACTCGGAGGATTATTTAACGTTATCCAAAATCCCAGTGAGCTACATAACGAAACAACGTACGCACTGGAAGCCGGATACGTTGGCAAACTATCAAATCGTGTTATGGTCAGAATAGACTCATATTACCAGCGAATGGAACACTTGTTGGGTTCATCCACTCAAACGGTTGGCCCTGTATCGTATAGTAATTTTGCCAATCTGAGAGGGGCAAATGCATACGGAGGAGAATTCGAGCTAAGCTACAAAAAAAACAGAAACAATATCTCTGCGTGGTATGCATACAATGAATTGGTGACAGACAAAAACGATGACGCTATTCGGGCATACTTTCCCGCCCGGCATAAGGTTGGTGTACGTTACGGCTACCGACTGGAGAACGACTGGTTATTTCAGGCAAATTATATCTATAACGATAAAATCCATATCAATGCATCCAGTTCCCCATCGGACGATGTCCCTGTTTCTCACAGGCTCGACCTGACTTTCAGCCGAAAGCTGTTCGATAAAAAAACAGACATCCTTTTCGGTGTTGCAGATGTGCTTAACGAGACAAACGGCCCCGTTTATGATGTAAGCTATTTCACAAGCTATGAGACACCGGGAAGAATGTTTTTCTTGAATATCCTTCACCGATTTTAATCGATACCGAAGTTCTTAAATATTTGACACCAGCTTGCCGGGCTTTTCCGGCAGGCAGTCCCATACCGGATTATAATCAGAGATTGAATCATATTAAAAGTTAATATATCCCATATACATTCAGCCCTGTAGATTTGTGCTCAGTCAAAACACGGATGCGGGTGACTCTCATCGGTCTGGGCAAAACCAGTTTGAAAACGTCGTCATAGTAAAGTTTGTATCTTCCTGATGCGTTAAATATTTCCTTCTTCGGTCCCTGCGGTGTCATATAAGTTAATTCGATATCATTGATTCTAAGATAATCCGACTCTCTTCCAGTCCTTTTCAAATGTATTTCTTTTACAGGTCTGTTGCGAGTATTGCTGCACAACGTTTCGAGCCATGTACCCTTACCGGCAGGTGTAGTCCCGAGAAGAATCTCTCCGTCAAGGCTGTCCCTGTGAACTTCAGGTTTCCTATCAACTTTAGGTTTTATAACAGGAAGATTGTATGGAACCCCATAAACTTCCAGGCCGGTGGATTCATGCTCGATGCGAATCCGAATTCGAGTGACTTTCATCGGCTTAGGCAGAGCAAGTTTGAATACCTCGTTTTGATAGAGCCTGAATCTGGCATTTTTGTTTAAAGTTTCCACCGCCGGCCCACGCGGTGTAATATTTGTTATTTCAATATCATTTATTCTCAGATATCTTGCACTGCTTCCTTTTCGCCTGATTCGCACCTCCTTAATCAAACCATCATAACGGTTGTCACAAAGCGTTTCGAGCCATGTGCCGTCGCCTCCCGGTGTTGTTCCAAGCAGAATTTCCCCGGGGTAGGGACTTTGGGCAAAAACCATAAGATTTTCATATTCCTTGATACAGCCTTTCAGTTCGGAAAGGATTTTTTCCACTTCATGTGAACTAAAGGAAGGGGATTCCGTTGCGTCCTTCAGATCTTTCGCCGCATCGAGAATCTGCTCCGATAGATCATTAATTCTGCCGGAATATTCATTTCTTACCGCCCATGCCGTACCGATAAGGGCCGTGCAAATCAGAAGAATTGCCGACTTTTTCATAAGATGATCTCCTGTATAAAAAAGTTTCTCTATAATCAAGCGACAAAAAACACCCTGTAATTTTTTACACAAAACAAATATTATTATTCATATTCCTTCTATAAAGATAAGGCATTAATTATATCATATGTAACAATAAATCCGGCCATTATAAAGTTATTTATACGATCTTACTGTGTACATTTGTGTAACTTTTCTTGACTCCCAAATAAAGACTTTTATCTCGATACGGCTTTGTAAAACTCAAATTATAAATGAATTGAACTGCCTGAAATGTTTAAAAAAAATGGGCCGTAAACCAATATTTACAGCCCATTTTGAAATTACACATCATTCTACTATAATGTCTTACGTCTGCGAAGCCAGCCAACAAGACCAGCACCGAGACCACCCAGCAGGATAGCACCGGGGGCAGGAACATAATCGACCGTAAGTGTTGAGCTTCTTAATGTCACAAGCCAGAAGTCTGTACCTA
>CAYVXS010000266.1:0-5123 GCA_964454885.1 uncultured Pirellulales bacterium | reverse complement strand
ACGAAATAAGCATATCCGGTGCACTCCAGCACGAAGGAATTGGTCCAGATAATACTGTGCCGGTAGTTATCACGACTCACCTGACCCGGCAAAAAAACGTTACCGCGGCACTAAAAGATATGGAAGCGCTTGAGACCATCGGTGGAAAACCTGTTTGCATCAGGATCGTAGATATCCCGGAGGATAATGATCAGTGACTAAATATGCGATAATAATCCCCGATGGTGCGGCGGACGATCCACTCGAGCAATTAAATGGACAAACCGCTCTCGAAGCCGCCAGGATACCTAATATCGATAAAATCAGCACGTTAGGAAGACAGGGCCTTGTTCGAACCATCCCCGATGGGATGGAAGCCGGCAGTGATGTGGCCCAAATGAGTTTACTGGGGTATGATCCCGTGCGGTATTATACCGGCCGGGCGCCAATTGAGGCGGCCGCACGCAACATAAAACTGTCTCTGGGTGACTGGGTTTTCAGATGTAATTTAGTCACTATTGCCGACGGTAAAATGGTCGATCACAGTGCCGGACATATCTCTACCGCGGAAGGCTCAAAGCTTATTACAGAACTGAGCGACCAGCTCGGCAACGACCAAATGCAGTTTCACACGGGTGTAAGTTATAGACACTTATTGGTTTTCAAGCAGACAAATTTCGATATAAAAACTTACCCGCCACATGATTATATTGGCACCGATATCGACAGGATATTACCTCGAGGCAAAGGCTCCGATAAGCTCATCGAGCTGATAGCCCATTCCCAGCAGCTATTCGCTAATCATGACATCAACAGGGTAAGAAAAGACCTCGGAGAGAACCAGGTTAGCTCCATCTGGCTCTGGGGACAGGGCCAACTGGCTCAACTGGAACGCTTTCATAAACGTTTTGGTATCAAAGGGGCTGCGATCACCGCCGTCGATCTTGTCAAAGGGCTGGCTAAATTAATCGGCTTCGACTTGATAAATGTCCCGGGGGCGACCGGCTTTATAGACACCGATTACCGGGGCAAAGGAACGGCGGCGATAGAAGCACTTAAAAATTACGACATGGTTTTCGTGCATATCGAAGCGCCGGATGAAGCTTCCCACAGTGGCAACGCCGAATTGAAGAAAAAGGCAATCGAGCAAATAGACGAGCACATCGTAGGGCCGGTATTCGAAGCTCTGCATAATTACCCAAGCTGGCGAATCCTTGTCATGCCGGACCATCCTACCAAGATCAGCAGTTGTGCTCATTCGCCGGAGCCGGTTCCCTTTGCTATGGCAGGTGACAATATAAGCGGCATCTTAAATACTACTTTCAGCGAAGCCAATGCTGCGAAATCAGGTTTCAGAATAAATAACGGTTATGAACTAATGGAGTATTTCCTGAAAAGTTAAAAAGTTTAACTGTCAGATAAAATATAAAAACAACATTTTAATGGGTCGAATATGGCAATAATGGTGCAAAAATTTGGTGGCACATCAGTAGCCGATGCCGAAAAGATTCGCCAAGCCGCCAGGCGGGTTATTGAAACTGCTGAGAACGGCTATTCCGTTGTTGTTGTTGCCTCGGCACGGGGCAAACAAACCGACCAGCTTGTTGCGGATGCTCTTGAAATCAATCCAAATCCCCCCAAACGGGAGATGGACCAGTTGCTCAGCACCGGTGAACAACAAACGGTCTCGCTTTTCGCAATGGCCCTCGATGCAATGGGCAAACAAGCCATCAGCTTCACCGGCGGTCAAATCCGAATGATGACCGATAGCGTCCACACCAAAGCGCGAATAAGAAGCATCGACGCCGAGCGAATTCACAATCAACTTAACCAGGGCAAAATAGTCATTGTTGCCGGTTTCCAGGGCGTCGATGAATTCGAAAATATTACCACGCTCGGCCGGGGCGGCTCGGATACGACAGCTGTAGCTCTGGCGGCGGCACTCGGTGCAAAGGAATGCGAAATTTACACTGATGTGGATGGAATTTACACATGCGACCCGAGGATATATAAAAAAGCTGTGAAAATGGACCAAATCAGCTACGATGAAATGCTCGAGATGGCAAGCCTCGGGGCCGGTGTAATGCATCCTCGAGCAATTGAATTCGGCAAAAAATATGATGTTAATATTCATGTAAGAAGCAGTAGTGAGCGATCACTGGGGACAATCATTACTCATGAGGTACCACAAATGGAAGGGATAGTAGTTTCGGGGGCAACCATACAAAAAGATATGGCCAAGATAACTCTGATTGGTATTGACAATGTGCCGGGTAACGCGGCTAAAATTTTCGCACATCTGGCAAAGGCAAAAGTTGTAGTTAACGATATTATCCAGACGGAAATCAGCCCGCAAAAAGCTAATCTGTCGTTTATGATTGAAATATCAGATTTGGAAGCAGCAAAACAGGCAACGGCGGAAATAAAATCCGAAGTTCATTTCGAGGAAACTTTCATCCGGGAAGATATTGCTGAGGTTTCAGTCATTGGTGTAGGCATGAGGACACATTACGGCGTGGCGGAAAAAATGTTCGGAGCACTGGCGGAAGCCAAGGTCAATATCGACTCGATCACCACCAGTGAGATTCGTATCAGTTGTGCCGTTGATGAAGACCAGGCAGAAAGAGCTTTAGAGGCGGTCTGTAACGCTTTCGAGCTGGACAGGCACGCTAAACATCGAAGTTCCTAAATTTTTTGACGTTTTTAATGAAAAATGTCTTCCGAAAAGACAACTTGTGTCCATGCAATCAGCAGGTGCAAACGCAATATCATACTATTGCTGTTCCTGCCGGCGCTGACTTTTCTGGTCCTGTTTGACAATATCTATATTAAACATAAATGGCGGTCTCAACCTCCGGAGGAAAACCATGTCCGGGCCGCCGACAGTCGGAAATATCACACCGGAACTTTTGCCGTTATAAATATCGTCGATGGCGATACACTGGATATCGACACACCCGACGGATGTTCGGAACATACGAGAATAAGGCTGCTGGGCATAGATGCCCCCGAAAAAACCACCGAATCCGGTGCAATGTACTTCGCCGCGGAAGCCACGGAATTCGTTAAAAAGGCTGCTTTCGGCAAACAGGTTGAAATATATCTGGATCAAACAAATGATACGCGAGGAAAATACGGAAGGCTTTTAGCCTATGTGAAACTGCCGGATGGTAGATTTTTAAATGAAATTCTCCTGAGCGGGGGCTTTGCATACACCGACCTGAGATTTCACCACAGCTTTTACAATAAATACAAGCAACTGGAATCCCGCGCCCGGACAGGCAACAAAGGGCTATGGCAAAACATCACTCCGGACCAATATCCCGTATGGCTCAGGGAAAGAAGTCAACTATAAGAAATACCGCTAACCGTAATAAATTAAAAAAGCCTTTTGAACCCCTATCGCAAAAATCCAATAATATAAAAGTCTGAAACAGCTATAAATGCAGACTCGTATCAGCCGGATTTTATCAATTCTTTGGCATAAAATTATTTTTTAATATTATGTTCACAATAGTAGTATTTCTTGACTTTTCCGGCGGCTCAGGATAGTCTATTCGCACAGGATATTTCAGTATTAAGGATAGAAAAAGGCCTATGAAAGAAATCAATAAAATACAGGAACAATTCGAGGATATGCGCATCCTCGACGAGCTGAAAAACTCGTATCTGAACTATGCGATGAGCGTTATCGTTTCGCGTGCTCTGCCGGACGTTCGTGACGGCCTGAAACCTTCGCAGAGGCGAATCCTCGTTGCGATGAACGACTTGAATCTCGGTCCGAGAAGCAAGCACCGTAAATGCGCAAAAATCGTCGGTGACACGAGCGGCAACTATCATCCACACGGCGACCAGGCCACATACGGAACTTTAGTCAGGCTTGGCCAGGATTGGAATATGCGTTATACGCTGATCGATCCCCAGGGAAATTTCGGTAGTATCGACTCGGACCCGCCTGCCGCTATGAGATATACCGAGGCGCGTATGGCCTCACCGGCGACGGATATGCTCGAAGATCTCCGGTATGAAACCGTCGATTTTGTCCCGAACTACGACGAGACCCGCATGGAGCCGACCGTTCTACCGTCTAAATTTCCAAATCTTTTAGTCAACGGTTCCACCGGCATTGCTGTCGGGATGGCCACCAACATCCCCCCGCATAATATTTCCGAAGTCTGTGACGCCATATTGCTGTTAATCGACGATCCGAGCTGCGGATTCAAGGATATCATCAAACGCCTTCCCGGCCCGGACTTTCCGACAGGCGGAATCATCTGCGGCAGAAAAGGCATCATGGATGCTTATACGACCGGTCGTGGTCACCTGACGGTTCGCGGAAAAGTGGACATCGACGAATCGAAAAAAGGCAGGGACAGAATAGTTATTACTGAAATTCCCTACATGGTTGTCAAGACCACAATCGTCTCGAAAATAGCGGAATGCGTCCAGAATAACACGCTCCCGGAAGTTTCTGATGTAAGGGATGAATCGGACCGCCACGGTCTGCGGATTGTTGTGGACCTGAAAAAAGACGCCGATGCCGAAATCGCATTGAACAAAATCTACCGTTATACCCCGCTGCAAAGTACTTTTGCAATCGCCAATATCGCCCTGGTAAACAACAGGCCCGAAACGCTGAATATCAGGGAGATGATCGACTGTTTTATCGACCACCGCAAAGACGTTATTCGCAGGCGAAGCCGCTTTTTGCTCAGAAGATGTCGCAACCGCGCTCATGTTCTCGAAGGCCTTATTCTGGCAGTCAGTGACATAGATGATATCATCGATCTGATAAAGAAATCCCCCGACACTCCGACCGCCAAGCTGAACCTTATGAAAAAACCTCTTCGGCTGGCTGAGATTGCGACCCTGAAGAAAATCCTGCCGAAGGCTTTCGTGAGCGAAAAAAGTAAAGGTAAACATTTCCTTACCGGTCCCCAGGCCGATGCAATCCTGACCATGCAGTTGCAAAGGCTAACAGGCCTGGAAATTGAAAAACTCGCCCAGGAGTATGCCGACCTGACCGAACAAATCGAAGGCTATCTGGCAGTACTTGCCGACGAGAAAATTCTAATGGATATCATTCGGGAAGACATCCACGAAATCAAGGAAAAATATGGTGACGCCAGGCGGACAAAAATCAC
>CAYVXS010000265.1:0-5127 GCA_964454885.1 uncultured Pirellulales bacterium | reverse complement strand
ATTTCAGGATGAATTGGAGTTTTATATAGCGTTATTAATCCATATCAAGGTCTTTGGAGAAGGAAATTACAACTGCGAGAAAAAATTATACCATGACAGGTATATGTTATATTAACGGACAGTCACTACAATTTTAACCGTTGTTTTGATTCTAACTTTAGTCGAAGGAGGACAATCATGTTCAAGAGATACATTTTATGTTCTTTTATTTTTGTTCTTATTGCCGTTCCGTTCGCAGCTCATGCACAAGTTAATAACCTCGTGCTGAATCCGAGCTTTGAAGAGGACGAGGATATCTACGGTGGAGATCAATGGTGGACCTGGAATCCAGCCGAGGGTGAGGGTAGTACCGCCACGTTCGTCGATAATGAATTCATTGACGGTACAAGAAGCCTTCGGGTTGAACCACAGGGAACCACAGACTGGCATTTCTATGTTGTACAAACTGTTTCACTCAATGTCGGCACGATTTATACTTACAGCTTCTGGGCCAAAGCTGAAGCGAAACGTCCCCTTACAGTAGATTTTAAGTCGGTTGATAACTCTGTCACCTGGGAATTAACGAATTTCCAGTTAACGACCGAATGGACCGAGTACTATATTTCTGCTCCATGCCAAAACGCCGATGTAAAACTTGAGATCCTTTGTGGCGCCTCTCAAACTCCATTATGGTTGGATTTTGCTTATCTCTATGAGGGTGCGTATGTTGCCGGAATTGAGCCGTCCGGTCTTTCCTCTCCGGTTAAAGCCGCCGATCCGATACCTGAAAATGAAAAGACGGATGTGCCGAGAGACGGTACGACTCTAAGCTGGAATCCCGGCGTGTTTGCCGACAAGCACGATGTGTATTTTGGAACTGATCCGGAAGATGTGAACGAAGCCGATGCAGGAAGTGTGCTGCTTATAAGTCCTGCACAGGACGCAAACACTTATGATCTGGGGCGGCTGGAATTCGGCCAGAGATATTTCTGGCGGATCGATGAAATCAACGCACCGCCGGACGATACGATTTACAAAGGTGACATCTGGAATTTTACTGTCGAACTTTTTGCATATCCCATCCCCGGACAGAACATTATCGCAACAGCTTCAAGTTTTGTAGAAGATCAGGGGCCTGAAAATACAGTCAACGGCTCGGGCCTGGATGTTAATGACCTGCACTCCGATGATGTTGATGAGATGTGGGTCACCACTATGGATGACCCCGGGCCGGTCTGGATCCAGTATGAGTTCGACAGGGTATATAAACTCCATGAGATGTTGGTGTGGAACTATAATGGTTCGTCGATTCTCTATTTGTTCGGATTTAATGATGTTACTGTTGAATATTCGACCGATAGTACCGACTGGACGCAACTATCCAGTGTCACTAAATTTACCGAGGCGCCGGCTGAGTCCGGATATGCCGCCAATACCACCGTTGCCTTCGATGGTGTGGCGGCACAATTTGTCAGGATTAATGCGAGCAGTAACTTGAGTAACGGCCTTTTTAGTCAGTTCGGTTTGAGTGAGGTTCGCTTTACAGCTATACCCGTATTGGCTAAAGAGCCTGCTCCTCAACCAGGTGCAACCGATGTTACCGTGGATGTCACCCTCGGCTGGAAGGCGGGCAGGGAAGCCGCCGAGCACAAAGTGTACATCAGCACCGACGAACAGTCTTTAATCGACGGTAGCGTTTCCGCCATCACGGTAACGAATTCCGGCTATGGTCCTTTGGCACTTGATATGGGGACCAATTACTACTGGTTTGTGGAAGAAGTAAATAACGCTGAGACTCCCACTGCTTGGCAAAGCGATATCTGGAACTTTATAACACAGGATTATGTGGTTGTTGATGACTTCGAATCCTATAACGACATTGAAACCGGGCAAGGAGGCAGTAATCTGGTTTATGATACCTGGATTGATGGATATTTAAATCAATCGACGAACGGCTCGACCATGGGCTATGTATCGGGCGCATCCATGGAAACCAATATAATTCACAGCGGCGAACAATCTGTCCCGTTAATGTATGACAATAGTACAGTCGGTTCGTCGGAAGTGACCGTAGATCCCGGTGATTTGGCAATCGGACGGAACTGGACGAAAGGCGGCGCTCAGGCACTGGTTCTATGGTTCTATGGCGACCCTGAAAATGCGACCACCGAGCAGATGTATGTAAAGATTAATAACAACAAGGTCATATACGACGGCGACCCCGAAGACCTGACAAAAAGACGATGGATACAATGGAATATCGATCTTATTTCGCTCGGTGTTAATTTAAGCAATGTATCGACGTTCAGTATCGGCTTCGAGAAGACCGGTGCGACCGGCGGCTCCGGCACCGTGTTAATCGACGATATCAGGTTATACCGGATTGCTCCGCCGATAGCCGTACCGACCGACCCGGGGACCGATGCCCTGGTAGCATATTATGCGTTCGAGAATAATGCCAACGATAGTTCCGGCAACGACCTCAACGGCACTATTGTGGGTACCCCGGCTTATGTCGCAGGTATCACCGGCATGGCGTTGTCCCTTGATGGTGTCGATGACCATATAGACTGCGGCAGCAGCGAAAGCTTCGATATCACCGAACAAATTACGCTATCTGTGTGGGTCAAAACGAATGATTCAGGCAATGGACAGCATAATCCTTTTGTCGCTAAAGGCGATCAGAGTTATGCAATTAAGCATGCAAGCGGTAATAGCATAGAGTTTTTCATCTATGACAATACCTGGCAAACTCTCAATTCATCCGTGGATGATTCGTTTAACGGCATTTGGCACCATGCAGCCGGAACCTTCGATGGAACCCAGCTCAGGCTGTATGTCGATGGCAGCCTGGCAGACAGTATGGATTATACAGGAACTATAGCTACTACCGCGTATCCGGTCAATATAGGAAGGAACAGTCAGAACACGGACCGCCTATATGAAGGTGCGATAGACGAGGTCAGGATATACAACCGGGCCTTATCCGAAGGTGAGATTCTTTTCCTCGCAAATTTGTAGAATCTAAAGGATTATAAATGTAATACGAAAAAACAGAATTGTAATATCAAACGACTTTTGAGCTTATACCGAACAAATCGATATAAGCGCTCTTTAGTCATAAATTTCTCTCGCATTTATTGATGGTTCACACGTGACATTTAGCTAAAATCGGCGTTCGGTACCTCGCGGACAGACGGCTCAACATTGAAATAATCCTTCTTCTCGAATCCGAACATGCCCGCGATGATACTGCTCGGGAATGTTTCGCACTTGTTGCGGTAGTCGCGGACGTTGCCGTTAAAGAACCGCCTGGCCGCCTGAATACGGTCTTCGGTGTTAACAAGCTCCCGCTGCAGCTCGAGAAAATTCCGGTCCGCTTTTAGCTGGGGATAATTTTCCACGACGGCAAGAAGTTTTTTCAGTGCGCCGACAAGTTCGTTTTCGCTAACAGCCTGCTCGTGAGCGGCTCCCTGATTTGCCATGCACTGCGCACGCAACTGAGTGATTCGCTCGAAGACCTCCTTCTCGTGGGCTGCGTATCCTTTGACCGTCGCCACCAGGTTCGGAATCAGGTCATACCGGCGTTTTAGCTCCGTATCGATATTACCCCATGCATCGGAAATATGGTTCCGCAAGGCCACTAATGTGTTGTAGGTAAGGACTGAATAGATAAACGGCAGTAAAATGATAATTCCAACAACTATAAGTGGTATCATAAAAATCACCTCCGGTCGAAAAGATAATCCGGCAAAAACGACCTGATCTCGATGAGCCTGTTCAGGTTCGGCTCGATATACTCCGGCGACAACCGCCGACTGAAAGATATCGCCAGGATATTGTCCTCGATCTCGATGCTCAGGTCAGTATTCGATAACAGATATTCTATCATCCGGGCGTTGCATACGTCATAAGCGAATTTCTTGTCTTTGGAACGGACGCAAAACTTCCGGGAAAATTCGTGCGACTCGAAATCGATATCGTCGTATCCGAGCGCCTGGCCTATCTTGGAAAAAATTCCCTCTTTGACAATTATCAACTCCGGGAATGACATCGGCAGATTCAACAAAAAGAAAGACAGGTAATAGTGATGAGTGTCTTTTCCTGAGCCGGTCTTGTAGTGGTAATCGAATATAGTGACATTGTTTCCCCTGTAGTTGCCGGTAAGGATATTAAAGGCGTAGCGGTCTCTGCCGGCGCGGAGCTTGTCCAAAAAACGATACCGCCGGGGAATATCCCTGTTCTTTTGGTAATAGAAATTCAGACCGAGCTTCGCCGCTAAGGCCATCATGGCCTGACGGCGTTTCATAGAGCTGATATAGCCCAGGACGGCTATAACGATAAATAGTGCAATAAAGCCTACAATAAAAAGAGGTTCCATTTTAGCCCTCAAACTATTCCGTCAATAGTTTCCTTTTTTAAGTTATGAGCTCGGCGGCGATTATAAACCTCAGGCCGATAATTCGCAACATATCTTCGAAAAACATCCTGCTATATAAAAATACGCATGTCTGTTTGAAATATCACAATATAAACACAAAAATTATCGTGACTTTTTTATATCTGCAATGCCTTTTGTATGTAAATAGCCGGGGAAAAACCTGGCCCGTGATGTTGATTGTTTGAATTGTAACGATGGATTTTGATAAAAGGAAAAACATTCGTTTATCCGATAATCTTAACAGCAATACAATTATCGAATATATTTTAGAAGGAGCAATAAACTATGAAATCTCTGAAATACCTTTTGTGCATCTTGTCTCTTGCCGCGATTGTCTATGTGCCGGGTTGTGTAGTGGTCAGCGGAGATCCCTACGCCTTCGACGAGATTGAAATCGGCGTTGCCCCTCCACCTCCACCTGATGTTGTCGTAGTGACGCGTCCGCCCCGGCCGAGCAGTGTTCATGTCTGGATTGACGGACATTTTATCGCCGATACCGGCAGATGGGTCTGGATCGAGGGGCACTGGGTGCGGCCGGAACACCGAGGGGCTGTCTGGATCCCCCCGCGGACAAGACGAAGAGGAAACCACTGGGGCTATAGACCGGGACGCTGGCATTAATATATAACAATTGCTCCTATCCAACTTACTTTTTAACCTTAAATTCAAGAAATTGGTTATTTAAAAACTCTTCACCCTGGCTGTGT
>CAYVXS010000264.1:0-5138 GCA_964454885.1 uncultured Pirellulales bacterium | reverse complement strand
TTCTTGCGGTCGAGTTAATATCTATGCTCCTGCTGGTCGGCCTTTTAGGAGCCCATCATTTGGCGCGGGAAAGTCACGTCGTGAAAAATTACACAGAGGGAGATGATAATGGCTGAGATAAATATGATAACCGGTCTGATAGTTGCAGGGATGCTATTCTGCCTGGGGTTAATCGGCGTACTCGTGCGACGAAATATCATCTTCATTATTTTATCTATTGAAATTATGCTTAACGCCTGCGGCCTGGCTTTTATAGTGGTCGGTTCCGCACTGGAACAGCCGGACGGACAGGTAATGTATTTCTTTATTCTTGCCGTCGCCGCAGCTGAGATGGCACTGGGGCTGGGATTAATCCTGAACTTCTATCATAAGTACAAAACTCTGGATACAAACGCATTAAACCAGATGCGAGGTTAATATGCTGCAATTATTATGGCTTATACCGATACTGCCTCTCACCGGCTTTGTAGTTATGGCAATAGCCGGGAAGAGATTACCACGTAAAGCAGTTTCGGTGACAAGTATTTTACCAACGGCTGTTTCCTGTGTGATTGCTTTGCTAATTGCTGCTTCTTTTGTTTTATCACCACCGGCCGGGGACGTTTATTCTCAAAGTCTGGGAACATGGTTCAACGTCTCAAGCTTCAACGTAAATTTCGGATTATATCTGGATTCTCTTTCGCTTGTTATGGTGACAGTAGTTACGTTCGTCGGCCTGTTAATATTGATTTATTCCGTTCGATTTATGTCCGAAGACGAAGGTTACAGCAGGTTCTTTGCATATATGAATCTCTTTATCGCATCGATGCTTATTCTGTTACTGGCTGATAACTTCCTGCTGATGTATCTTGGCTGGGAAGGTGTAGGTCTGTGCAGTTATCTGCTAATTGGATTCTGGTATAAGGAACCCCAAAACTGCCGTGCAGCTATAAAGGCGTTCATAGTTACTCGCATCGGCGACACCCTAATGGTAATAGGCTTGCTTATGCTCTTCGTCAAATATCACACTCTGCAAATCCAGTCTGTAATGGGTGAAATTTCTCAATTGTCTGTCGGATCAGCCTTTTGCACCATAACCGCTCTTCTACTGTTGGGAGGAGCAATCGGCAAATCGGCACAATTGCCCCTTCAGACATGGTTGCCGGATGCCATGGCCGGCCCGACTCCTGTCAGCGCACTAATTCACGCCGCTACGATGGTAACCGCCGGCGTGTATCTTATAGCAAGAACCCACGTACTTTTTTCTATGGCACCTGCAGTAATGAAGCTGGTGGCATTAATTGGCGCAGCCACTTTATTGCTGGGGAGTTTCTCTGCTTTAGTTCAGAAAGATATTAAGCGAGTTCTTGCCAATTCGACCATCAGCCAAATCTGATATATGTTTCTGGCTATAGGTACCGGTGCATGGGCCGCGGCTATATATCACTTTGCAACCCACGCTATGTTTAAATCGGCATTGTTTCTCGGGGCCGGCGTAATAATAATAGCCCTTGAGAACGAGCATAATATCTTCAAAATGGGCGGACTGCGAAAGCAATTTCCAAAAACATTTATAGCATTTGCTTCTGCGTCTTTAACGTTAGCTGCAATTCCTCCATTGACGATTACCTTCAACAGTAAAGATTTAATCCTTAACTCCATCTGGGCAGCGTCAAACACCAATAAAGGTTTATGGCTAGCCGGTACCCTCGGAGCATTTTTAACCTCGGTGTATACATTCCGCCTTTTATATTTTGTATTTTTCGGAGAAACCAAAACAAAATCAAATACAAAACCTGCTGCCGTCATGCTCGTACCTCTGGGTATCCTGGCTTTGTTTGCAGCAATCTCCGGTATTCCTGAATTGATAAGCAATTTCTTTGGCATTAAAACATTTTACAATTTTTTACAGACCTCACTACCGCAGTCGATAGTAAATACTCCCTTGCCCGCTCATAAACAGATAATGCAAATATTTTATGCTTCTGTCTCTCTACTCGGTGTAGTTCTGACATATATAGTCTGCCGTTATGCAGGTAAAATAATCAACACTTTAATGAATACATTCATAACTTCATATTTATATAGACTTGTGCAAGCCGGTTTTGGCTTTGACTGGGTGTATGAACACCTTTTAGTACGGCCTTATATCTGGATTGCTCGCATTAACAGAATAGACGTCCTGAACCGAATAACAGACGCAAACATTTATATATTTCGACGATCGAATCTTATTTTGTCCAGATCTGTAAGCGGCAATATTCGCTGGTATGCAGCTTGCGTAGGTATCGGAGCCATTATTCTGCTTGGAATTGTGATACTGTTATGATTCTTATCTGGCTTTTATCTATAACATTTGCTTCTGGAATCCTGGCATGGGTAGCTGCATCACGAAATCCCACCGCAGGTCGAGTTGTATGCTTTATAGGTTTGGCTCTTGACGCGATACTACTGCTGTATGTCTGGATAAGTCGATACGGTGGTCTCACTGCGGAAACAAATACAGGCTGGATTCTGGAATACAAAGCGGCATGGATTACTCCGCTTGGGATAAATTTCCATCTTGCAATGGACGGTCTCAGTCTGCTTCTCGCATTTTTGACGGTGCTTCTGGGCATCTCCTCGGTTGCCTGCTCATGGAAAGAAATTGACAACCATCCTGGCAGTTTTCATTTCACACTTATGGTGCTTCTGACAGGCATTTTGGGCGTCTTCACAGCAATGGACCTTTTCCTCTTCTATTTTTTCTGGGAATTGATGCTGATTCCCACGTTTTTCTTAATCCTGATATGGGGACATAAAAACAGAACTTATGCCGCGATTAAATTCTTTGTTTTCACACAGGCCGGTGGCTTATTCATGCTGCTGGCAATTGTCTCGCTGTACTGGATTGGCGCTAATGTCACCGACCAAAAAACTTTTGATTACACACATCTCATGAGCATTGTTATGACAGGCCATTTTTTAATCGTGGTGGGATTTTTTATTGCGTTCGCCGTCAAGCTGCCCCTAACAGGAGTTCATATGTGGCTGCCGGATGCGTACGCAGAAGCCCCCACCGCCGGTAGTGTAATACTCGCTGGACTATTAACGAAAACAGGAGCATACGGAATTATTCGATTCGTACTGCCGATCTCAGACAAAGAGCCGAGTATGTTACCACCTGTTGCAATGGTGCTGGCGGTGATAGGCATCTTCTATGGAGCTTTAATGGCTTTTGGGCAAAAGAATATAAAAAGACTGATAGCTTACACCAGCATCAGTCATCTTGGTTTCCTCCTTTTAGGCATTTTCGCAGGCACCCAAATGGCTCGACAGGGTTCTGTAGTTATTATGATATCACACGGCCTCAGTACAAGTGCATTATTCATTATCGCCGGCGCACTTGAGCAAAGGCTTGGAACAAGAGACATGACAAAGATGGGTGGCTTGTGGGCGATACTGCCGCGAATGGGTTCAATGGCATTATTTTTTGCGTTAGCATCTTTGGGATTGCCCGGGCTTGCAAATTTCATCGGTGAATTCCTTGTTTTAGCGGGAACCTTCCAAAACTATCCATTGTTTGCAGGTATCGCCGCCTTTGGATTTGTTGTTTCTTCTGTTTACTCTCTCTGGATTATCTACCGGATCTTTTACGGTCCTGTAGAAAAAACTCTAAAGGTAACCGACCTCAGACTCGGAGAAATGTTGAACTTGTCGGCCCTGGCCGTTACATTGGTATGGATTGGAATTTTTCCGCAGACAGTCTTGAATACAACAAAAACTGCCCTGAAGAACATCGAAATTATACAATCAGCAAATCAAAGCTCACAAAAACCAACAAAGACAGATGTAAAAATGGTTGAAAATACTCAGCTAAATACAGTAGCAGAGATAATAAAGTGACCTCAAGCGATATATTATCAATTCTACCTTTAATTGTTCCAGCAGCTGCCGCTATTTTACTGATGCTGCTTATAGGCTTTGTTCGAAGCCATCTACTTACCGTTGCAGCAACATTAATCTCGCTGTTCCTTGCGCTTACTACGATTTTCGTTAGTTATAGGCCGCAACCTCAGCAAATATCACAGCTCCTGATTATGGACGGATATGCATACTTTTATATCGCCTTAATTTACACCGCAACTATGATTGTGTGCGCTTTGTCTTATGGATATATCAAACATAAGAAAGTTGTCAGGGAGGAATATTATCTATTCCTGCTAACAACTGCTCTGGGTTGTGCAGTACTGGTCAGCAGCAGTCATTTAGCTTCGCTGTTCCTTGGAATCGAACTACTGAGCCTCTCGCTATATGTACTAATCGCTTACGCGGGTACCAAACTCAATACCGAGGCAGGCATTAAATATTTTGTTATGACAGCCGTATCAATTGCTTTTCTGCTTTTTGGATCATCCCTGATTTATGCCGCATGCGGCTCAATGAAATTTCCCAATATCCCAAAAGATATCTTCTACCCGGGCACTGCAAATCAAATGCTCTACTTAACAGGTATAGCAATGTTCTTAACAGGGATCGGCTTTAAGCTGGCACTCGTGCCCTTTCACTTCTGGATAGCAGATGTTTTTGAAGGTGCATCAGCCCCGGTTGCCGGTTTATTAGGGACTGTTTCCAAAGGCGCTGTCTTTGCAGTACTTATGCGATTCTTTTCCGGCATTGATATATTCGGTCATAATTCACTATATTTTATTTTCGCCGCTACTGCGATTGCATCCATGTTCTTTGGAAATATCACTGCATTGCAGCAAACAAATATAAAACGAATTCTGGGTTATTCTTCCATAGCCCACTTCGGCTATTTGCTTATAACGTTGATTGTGGGCAATTCCCTCGGAATAATCGCCGCAACATTTTACCTAACAGCATACTTTATAACGATACTGACTGCCTTCGGCGTTATTTCATTTTTGTCGAAAAGCGAAACCGACTTCGATACTTTAAATGACTATCAGGGATTGGTCTTTACCCATCCGTTTTACGCTGTTCTTATGACAGTCGCAATGTTGTCTCTGGCGGGCATTCCATTAACGGCCGGATTCTTCGCAAAGTTTTACCTTATCACCGCAGGGGCCGGTATAAAACTCTGGACCCTATTAGTTGTTTTAATCATAAACAGTGTAATCGGGCTTTTCTATTATCTCAGAATTGTCGTTTGCCTG
>CAYVXS010000263.1:0-5141 GCA_964454885.1 uncultured Pirellulales bacterium | reverse complement strand
GTCATGGATATTCACAACAAGGGCGGAACAATTCTCGGTTCTTCGCGAGGTTACGGCGACCATGTCGAAGAAATTGTCGACTCCATCGAGAAAATGAATCTCAACATCCTTTTTACGATCGGCGGCGACGGTACTCAAAAAGGCGCCCTGAATATTTGCAGGGAGCTGAGCAAACGCGGGCTTAAAGTCGCTGTAGTAGGGGTACCGAAAACAATCGATAACGATTTGAGCTTCGTTCAAAAATCCTTCGGATTCGAGACAGCCGTTTCCGAGGCGGTGAAAGCAGTTGCCAGCGCGCATATAGAGGCGGAAAATGCCATCAACGGTATCGGGATTGTCAAAGTCATGGGCCGGGAATCGGGTTTTATCGCCGCCCATACGGCCTTAGCTAACAACGATGTCAATTATGTCCTCATCCCGGAGGTACCTTTCGACCTTGACGGGCAAAACGGTTTACTTAGCCATCTCGAAGCAAGGATGAAACATCGCCATCATACGGTGATTCTGATAGCTGAAGGCGCAGGTCAGGACCTTCTGGCCGCTTCAGGCACCTTCGATGCCTCGGGTAATAAAAAACTCTCCGACATCGGCGTTTTCCTGAAAGACAGAATCAGTGAATACTTCAAAACGAAACAAATTGAAATCAATCTCCAATATATCGATCCGAGCTACATCATCCGCAGTACTGTCGCCAATCCGAACGATTCGATCTACTGCGCGAGACTCGGTACAAACGCCGTTCATGCCGCTATGGCCGGCAAAAGTGAATTACTCATAAGTCTTATCCACGATAATTTCGTCCATATCCCGATGACCCTGGCAGTCTCAAGGAAAAATTGCATCAATCCAGACGAAGAACTGTGGTGTGATGTTGTTACAGTAACCGGCCAGCCTCGCCTGATGAAAAATTAGTTGCCGTGACTGTTTGAGTTTCGCAGGAAAAACAAGGATGTTTATTAAATTTAAGGTAACAACTTGATGACAAAGAAGTCGAAAAAAGAAATTTCCCGTGACATAGGACTGGAAGTAGGCTCTATCTGCGGCAAATATTTTCTCAAGCTGGACCATCTCCATTACGGGTACTGGGACGGCAGCGTAGAAGTCGATATCACAAATCTTCATACGGCACAGGATAAATATACCCAATTCGTTATGTCGCATATCCCCGACGGAGTTAAAACCATATTAGACGTCGGCTGCGGAACAGGGCAAATAGCAAAAATGCTGATTGACTCGGGATATCGCGTGGACTGTGTTTCCCCGTCCGATTATATGAACAAACATATTCGGGAGCTTCTGGGGGACAAAAGCCACATTTTCAAATGTCCCTACGAAGAGATAGAAACAACGAATCGGTACGATATGGTCTGGTTTTGTGAAAGCTTCCAGTATATCGACCTGGAAAAAGCCCTGTCGAATACGAGCCGGCTCTTAAATCCCGGAGGGTTTCTACTGATATGTGACATTTTCCGGAGAGATATCGACAGCAAGAGCATTATGGGGGGAGGTCATGACATTAATAAATTCCATAACCTTATCGAACAATTCCCGTTTCAACTCGTCAAGAACGAGGATATTACCGAACAGACGGCGCCGAACATGGATATTATGAACGATGTTCTCCTCAACGTTATCAAACCCTCTATCGATGCAGGGATACGCCTTTCCGAGAGCAGGTATCCGTTCATTGTCAAACTTCTGAAATGGAAGTACAGAAAAAAATCGGAAAAGCTAAATAAAAAGTATTTTTCCGGTGGTCGGAGCGGAGAAGATTTCAAAAAATACAAGACCTATCAACTTTTCCTTTACCAAAAAGAAACACGACAATAAGCACCCGTGTTTTCCTGAAATCTAATATTTTTTTGAAAAATAAATATTCTGTCAGGTTAATCGAACAATGCTTCTACGAATGTCGCCGGGTCGAATTCGGCAATGTCCTCCGGTTTTTCTCCCAGGCCGACGAATTTGACCGGTATATCGAGCTGGTCCTTGATGGCGATAACGATTCCGCCGCGGGCTGTGCCATCGAGTTTGGCTAATACAATTCCTGTAACGTTAATCGCCTCGGTGAACATCTTCGCCTGGGAGATTGCGTTTTGTCCCGTAGTGGCGTCCAGAACCAGCAGGACCTCGTGCGGTGAGCCGGGAATTTTCCGGGCAACAACATCACGAATCTTTATAAGCTGCTTCATCAGGTCGGTTTTTGTATGCAATCGACCCGCCGTATCGAGAATCAGGATATCCGTATTTCTGGCCAGCGCAGCTTCACAGGCATCGAATGCGACCGCTGCCGGGTCTGAACCTGACTGGTGTTTTACAATCTGGACCCCGATTCGGTCGGCCCAGATAGTCAACTGCTCTACGGCGGCCGCACGGAACGTATCACAGGCGGCAAGCAGCACCTTTTTGTTGTTACGGCTTAAAATATATGCAAGTTTGGCTATGCTGGTTGTCTTACCGGTGCCGTTCACACCGGCAACCAATACGACGGTCGGTCCGGAATCGGCCAGGTGCAACTGCCTGTCGCGATCCGGCCAATAACTTTTCATATGCTCTTTAAGGAATGGTATGATATCATCGGTTTGTGCAATCTGTTTGCTGCGATATGCATCTCTAAGCTCCGAGACAAGCTTAAAAGTCGTCTCAACGCCGATATCATCGCTTATCAACGTTTCTTCAAGCTCGTCAAGCAGCGATTCGTCGATTTTCCTGCCAAAACTCAACACCGAAGAAAGCGAATTCGCGATTTTGGCACGTGTTTTTCCCAATCTGTTTTTGAAATATCCGGCGGTTTTTGAAAAAAATCCCACAGTATTCAACCTTTCACAAAAATGTTATCATATCGGCAGCTTCTTTACTGCTGACTGTTCCGATGTAGTTCAGATAGTATCGGAATTTATAAAAATTTCAAGCCCGGCAAAAATTAAAATTTGGAATTCAGAGTTCATAGACGACTTTTCGTTTTTTACAGCAAAAAGAATAAATTCCTTTGACACGCCGAACAAATCCGGTTAAATTACCATTGTCCCTCGCGGTTTGTGCAATGTTGAGCGCCTGAACTGTATCGGTGGGGGGACAATAACCATGGATGAACAGAAAAAAGTTGCTTTTAGTAAATGGCATCGATTAACAAGGGACGGCGGTGTGGCAACTCACGAAATTGACGATATTTTCGCTGATATACTCGAACGTGCAATGGTACTTGATCCCGCCAATGCCCGCAAATGGTTTGAGAAGCTAACTGTTTTGCACATGGACGGCGGCTCATTGATAATCGGTTGTCCCACCGAGGCGGCCGTACTGTTTTTACGGGACAATTGTAAAAACAGCTTCACTCGCGCGGCTCAACAGATAACCGGTCACCTTGTCGCGGTGGAATTCGCCGTCGGAGCCGATGTAAAATCCGAAAGTCTCTCCGGCCGCACCGAGCCGGGACTGAGGCTTCATCCCGATTATACCTTCGATAATTTTGTCGTCGGACCGAGCAATCGACTTGCACATGCAAGCTGCGTCGCAGTAAGTCAATCGCCCGGAAATACTTATAATCCTCTTTTTGTCTATGGCAGCTCCGGTCTGGGAAAAACGCATCTATTACACGCGGTCTGCTTCGAGGCCCGGGAAAAGTTTGAAAACACCGTAATTCAGTTTCTAAGCTGCGAAGAATTTGTAAACAGGTTCATCAGGGCGATCGAGGAAGGGAATTTGAACGGTTTTCAAAGTCAGCTCCGAAGCGTCGATACTCTGATAATCGATGATGTCCAGTTTCTGCGGGAACGTGAGCAGAGTCAGGAGGAATTTTTCCATACCTTCAACGCCCTATACAACAATGGCAAACAAATCATCTTAAGTGCGGACAGCCCGCCGGGAAAAATCCCTTCGTTAGAGGCCCGCCTGATCAGCAGGTTTAACTGGGGTTTGGTGGCCAGGATCGACCCGCCAAGCTACGAGACAAGAATCGCAATCATAAAGAAAAAAGCACATCTTCGGGGATTGACCATTTCCGACGAAATAGCGGAATATATCGCCCGCAAGGTACAGGCAAACATAAGGGAGCTTGAAGGAGCCTTGACAACAATTTATGCCGTAGCGACAACAACCGGCAGCAAAATTGATCTTGAGCTGGCCCAGACGGCCCTGGAAGGACAAATTAAGGCGTCCGCCAGACATATCAGCATCACCGACATTATTGGCGTGGTTACCAATCATTTCGACGTGCGTCTTGCAGATTTACAGAGCAAAAAACGCAGTCAAAGTATTACCGAGCCGCGTCAGATTTGCATGTTCTTAGCCAGGAACCTTACCAATCACAGTCTCGAAGAAATAGGGGGACATTTGGGCGGCCGAGACCATACGACAGTTATGCATGCCTGTAATAAAATCAGCCAGGTCAAAGATACCGATCCGAAAATGAACAGCCTGCTCAACGATCTGACAAAAAAAATCACTCAACCCGTTCAAACATAATGCAGTTACAGTAATTACTCAACAAAAACTTATTTACTTACCAAACATGTTTTCTGCGAAGTTTATCAAAACGGCTTTGAACCTGATGCTATGGTTCTGCGACTATATAAGCTAAAGATAAGTAAAGGGTATAGCAGTTGACTGAAAAACAGGCAATTTATTATGAGCTTCTTATTTTAAGATGCCGGCAGGGACAAAAAGACGCCCTTGAAGAACTGGTCACGAACTGGGAGAAGCCCCTTTTTTATTATATCCACAGGCTGATAGAAGACGAACAGGAGGCGTGGGAAATTTTACAGGAGACATGGATAAAGGTATTGCAGAGCATAGGGAAACTTCGAGAGCCAAATAAACTACCGGTGTGGTTGTATAGTATTACCCGGAAAACAGTAATGGGCCATTTGAGAAAAAAGTATTCGGGAAAAGCATTATTCGAAAATAACGATAACGTTTCGAAAATTGAAAACTATGATTTGAATCATACATTCGATAATGCGGAGCAGGTTCACTACGGCCTGAGCAAAATATCTTTGCCTCATCGTGATATTTTAACGTTGTTTTTCCTCCTGGACTTGTCTATCGAAGAAATAGCACAGGTACTTTGTGTCCCCATTGGAACCGTCAAATCCAGACTATATTATGCCAGAGAAGCACTTAAAGAAGTCCTTGAAAAGGAG
>CAYVXS010000262.1:0-5142 GCA_964454885.1 uncultured Pirellulales bacterium | reverse complement strand
AGTCAGTTACTGCTTTCGGCTACACGACTTCTTATATGGAAACAGTGACTTCCGGGACTACCTTAAGTATTACACCTTATGTTGGTGATGATGATGATATTACGTTAGAGATGTCCGTTGAGGTTAGCGACAGTGTCGCGAGTGCCCGGGGAACCGACCTTCCTATTGTAACAAGACGAACGGCCGAAAACACAGTGCGTATCAAAGACGGTGGTACGGCTATTGTTGCCGGTCTGACCGAGAATCGAACAAGTCGTTCTGATCAAAAAGTACCTGGATTCAGCAGTCTCCCATTGATTGGCGATCTGTTTAAGAATAAATCCAATGAGAGTTCGTCACGGGAGATTGCCGTGTTTGTTACGGCACGGATATATTCTGATAATGGAATTGGTCTCGGATATACGGCACCATCACCCACGAGTCTGTTACAGCCGCAATCGATGAATCAGCCGTTTAATCAACAACAACCGGCGTTTAACCAACAACAGCCGGCGTTTAACCAACAGCAGCCGGCGTTTAACCAACAACAGCCGGCGTTTAACCAACAACAACCGGCGTTTAACCAACAGCAGCCGGCGTTTAATCAGCAACAGCCGACGTTTAACCAGCAGCCCCAGTATCGTACGCCGGCAGAAATGACGCCGATAAATCCTTTTCAACAGGAGCTTATTAATTCAACACGGACCAGGTAGAAAGTAAGAAAGAGAGAAAATATCTGTGAATTCAATCAGTCAAAAGTCTAAATTATCCACAGCAATGAGGCTATCGTTGTTTATTACAGCTTTATCTCTGGCCGGTTGCACTTCTTACATGAACAGAGGTATAGTGGTTGAGCCTTTGAACAGCCAGAACGTTCTGAACCTCAGCGCAGACAATGTTGTGGATATTATGCGGGCGGCAGGATTTACCGATGAGCAGATTATCGGGCATGGAACGGCGGTACGAGACGCGCTGGCTCAAACAGGAGCTGCGCAAGTTTATGTAAATGGGAGAGTCGAAGCCATTTTTGCCGTCAAGGAACAAGACATATATATTAGTACGGAGCTTCGGGGCCTTTTCATTTATAATATCAATACGGGTTGGGTTACGGGCAATAGAATGGCTCGATAATCCGCTGTATAGCACCAGGCAGCCGGATAGTTTCTCGCAGGTTCTGTTGCTCAAAGTCTCGTTTGTCTTTGTGAGTGTCCTATAACTAAAAATCACACCAACGGTTACACGAAGTACACCAACATTTTGCATTTATCCGGGATCATTTTTCAGTAAATTCCAAAATCTTCGAACATCTCTTATATATTCCTCACGTAATAACGAGGCACAGACCTGTCATATTGGCACACGAGCGAAAACATCGTCAATTTGTAATTCCTTTTAGTTAATCGAGTTATAATTTTATCACATTCGGGCATACTGTTTGCATATATTAATTTATGAATATGTCTATAAACGAAATATTCTCGTGAAAAGGAATTTGGAAATGAAGTTCGACAAGTTTACATTGAAGGCCCAGGAAGCTTTGGCGACCGCCCAGCAGATAGCGATGGCCAAATCGCATACTATAACTTCGCCTTTGCATTTGCTCAGTGCCCTGTGCAGCGACCAGGACGGCACCGTTATCGAGATTTTGAAGAAAATCGGCGCCAATATTTCGCGAATAAAAGAGATGACCGAAAGCGAGCTTGGCAGAATGGCTCAGGGCGGCAGCGGCAACCAGATTATGCCCGACCCGGCCTTTAGCCAGGTCGTTCTGGATGCCCAAAACAGGGCCGATGCGATGGGGGACGAATATCTGAGCGTGGAACATTTGTTCATCTCGCTGGCTTCGGTACAAAGCGATGCGAAAGAGATATTAAGACTCAACTCGGTGACGGCCGAGCAGATTGAAAACGCCCTGAAAGAAGTCCGGGGGCCGGAAAAGGTTACCGACCAGAGTCCGGAGGCCAAATATAAGGCCCTGGAACGATATGGGATCGACCTGCTGGAGATGGCGCGAAAGGGAAAGCTCGACCCGGTTATCGGCAGGGACGAGGAAATACGGCGGTGCATGCAGGTTCTCAACCGCAGAACAAAAAATAATCCCGTATTAATCGGCGAGCCGGGCGTGGGGAAAACCGCCATCGTAGAAGGCCTTGCACAGCGGATAATCGCAGGTGATGTCCCTACCGGCCTGAAGAATAAAAGGATAATAGCTCTGGATATGGGCGCGTTAATCGCCGGGACGAAATTCCGGGGCGAATTCGAGGACCGTCTTAAAGCGGTGCTCAAGGAAGTCATCGCAGCGGGGGGGCAGATAATTCTGTTCATCGATGAATTGCATACAGTAGTAGGCGCGGGCAAGGCCGAAGGTGCCGTTGACGCGGGAAACCTTTTAAAGCCCTCCCTTGCACGGGGAGATTTACGCTGTATAGGCGCGACAACTATCGACGAATACCGCAAGTATATCGAAAAGGACGCCGCGCTCGAAAGGCGTTTCCAGCTGATTCTCATCGACCCGCCGACCGTCGAAGAGACCATAGCAATCCTCAGAGGCCTCAAAGACCGTTACGATACTCATCACGGCGTACGGATTACCGACGCGGCCCTCGTAGCCGCCGCCACTTTGTCCAACCGGTACATTACCGACCGGTGGCTGCCGGATAAGGCGATTGATTTGATAGACGAAGCAGCGTCGAAAATGCGGATTGAAAATGATTCGCTGCCCGCCGAGCTGGACGACATTCGCAGAAAGATTGTCCAGCTTCAAATCGAGCGAGAAGCCCTCAAAAAGGAATCCGACCCGGCGAGTGCCGAACGACTGAAAAAAGCCGAAAAGCAGTTAGCCGAACTGCGTCAGCAGGATAAAAAGTTGACCGCCCAGTGGGAAAGCGAGAGAAGTGATATCGACCAGATAAAAGATTTGAAGCAGAAAATCGAAGACGCCCAAAACCAATTCGAAGATGCCCAGCGTAAAGGCGACCTCGAAACCGCCGCCCGGTTGAAATATGAAACCATTACCAATCTGAAAAAAGAGCTGGAAGAAAAAGAGACCCAGTTATCCGGCTCCGACCGCGGCATTATCCATAACGAAGTCACCGAAGAGCATATCGCGGAAGTCGTCTCCAAGTGGACGTCGATACCGGTCGCGAAATTATTGTCAGGTGAGAGAGACCGCCTGCTCAAAATGGAAGATTCGATCCGCCGGCGTGTCGTGGGACAGGACGAGGCCGTCGAGGCTCTCTGTAACGCGGTCCGCAGGAGCCGCTCCGGGTTATCGGACCCCAACCGCCCGATAGGGACATTTTTATTCCTCGGCCCGACAGGCGTCGGAAAGACAGAATTATCCAAGGCTTTAGCGGATTTCCTTTTCAACGACTCCCACGCAATGGTACGTGTCGATATGAGCGAATTTATGGAGCAGCATTCGGTCGCTCGTCTCATCGGCGCGCCTCCCGGCTATGTAGGATACGAAGAGGGTGGGCGTCTTACCGAAGCTGTTCGGCGAAAACCTTATTCGGTGATTTTGCTCGATGAAATCGAAAAGGCCCACCCGGATGTTTTCAATGTTCTGCTGCAGGTCTTCGACGACGGCCGATTGACCGACGGCAAAGGCCGCACCGTTGATTTCAAAAACACCGTCATCATTATGACCAGTAATATCGCGAGCCAGCAGATTCAGCAGTTGACCGAAGAATCAGGCGCCGACTGGGAAATCGAAGCCCACGTCAAAGACGCTTTGAAGCAGCTTTTTAAGCCGGAATTTTTGAACCGTATCGATGAGGTAATCGTCTTCCACATGCTCAACAAAAACCATCTGGCAAAAATCGTCGATGTCCAGCTTGGTTACCTCGCTGACCGTCTCAGGGGCCGTAATATAAACGTCGAATTTACCGACAACGCCCGCCGGCAGATTATGGACGAAGGTTACGACCCCTCCTTTGGCGCACGGCCGTTGAAGCGGACAATCCAGCAGCGTCTGGAAAATCCCTTAGCGGCGGAACTTTTGGCAGGTAAATTCACCGACGGTGACACAATAAAAATCGACGCCGATTCCCACAAATTTACCTTCGAAAAAGTCGGTTAAAAAAGTACCGGACACCCTTTATTTTTATTCGCCGAGCAGGAATTTTCCTTTGTCCATTATTGTTTCGCCGTCAACGATAATCGTCGGGCTGATTATGACACCATCGACGTGTGAGCTGCAATCCCAGTCGGCGCCGGTCTTGCCGGATAAAGAGCTGCCGAACGCGATATGGATACCGGGGAACTTCTCGTCCTGGAGAAGATTGTAGATTAACTTGGTCAGGCCTGTGTTAGTACCAATTGCGAATTCACCTACGCGATTGCTGTTTTCGGCGTTCTCGAAGAGATAGTCGGTGAATTTCTTCCGCAATTGCTCGTCAACACATTCGATGCTCTTTTTTTTAGCTCTGCTGTTTTCGATTTCGACGATTATCGGTGTATCCTCGAGAGAGCCGTATTGCTCGGCGAAGTAATCGCCTAAGCAGCCGTCGATGACCGCGGTGCCATTGACGTCAATCGGGCAGGTGAACACTTCACCGTCGGGTAAATTCAGCCATCGGCCCGGCTGAATATCGCCGTCCGAGACTATCCATTTAAGCTCCGAACTGAAACAGGCGGTAAAATCGCAGCCTTTCTCGGTGACTACTTGAATCTTCTCCGCGTCCCTGACCTTCTCATAGACCATCCGGCTTATCCGCTTTATCTCGTTCGGCTCCCTGAGCGGCGTACACGCTTACATCCGCGGAGCGTATGGCTTCTGCGATAGAGGGCGGCATATTAATCGGCCGGATCCCGAAATCCTCCATAACGAAGAATTCGACCTCGCCGGTAATCTTTTCAATAGCTGTCTTGATAGCAGTACCTATCTCGATGGTTTGCCTGTCGGTGATAACCAGTGCCTTTTCGCCCGGCTGGACTTTCAAACAATTTTCAACTGCCTGCCTTACTCCCTGCTCAATCGTTCCCACGTTGTCACTCCTAAATTTAATTCCAGAATTGTAGCGGTTTAATTATATAGAGTCCAGGACAATACGAAAACCAAGTAGTTCAGACGGCAGGTTCGGATCGTGGCGGATGCGGGATGCAGAGCGGCACTGCTCTGGGGCACTAAACCAGGAACCACTGCGAACAACACGATGCTTG
>CAYVXS010000261.1:0-5151 GCA_964454885.1 uncultured Pirellulales bacterium | reverse complement strand
TCCCTATAATCCTATGGATTCCCGCCTGCGCGGGAATGACAAAAGTAGGTATAGAGGTTCTTAGAGATCCAGATACACATCTGATGATCGTGACACAAACCAGACTGTTAATCCATAAGCGAAACTACCGTACGAATTCATAGGCCCCGATATCGACAATCCGTGGATAAGCCGGTGGGTCCGCTACGCCGGTATTTGCTGTACCTGAATCATCTACGAAACGGTTCTGACTGTCCAGATCAATAGGAATACGTTCTGACCTGTCATTGTTACCATCGAGGTCATCAATATCTGCGGGAACTGCAGTGTCGTCACCTGCGTCGATACAGGACGAGCCGGAGCGCAGCCGCAGGTCGTCGTCTTGAGTACCCGCCACCTTATCATTGCCGTTGGGATTCTGGAACAGCGGATTGGCATTAAGGTTTCCACTACCCCAGTTTAATGTAGCGGCTCCCTGTAGCGAGACTCCATCGTTACCGGTCAGTACATTGCTGAAAGAAATATCCAGATGAGCGTTTTTCTCAGTTGTACCCAGTAATACTATCTGTGGCCGTGTCGCAATTGCATTGTTCCAGATGATGCAGTTCACTATCGATGCGTCTGCCTGGTTTATTAACAGGGATTGTCCACTCTGAGATTCGTCGGCAATATTTCGATTAAAGGTGCAGTTGGTCAGCGTTCCGAAGCCGTCCATCAAGGCAACAGCACCGCCGTTAATCAAAGCAAGGTTCCCGCTGAAGATATTGTTGATAACCGTCAGATTACGGGTCGATGAGAATATGGCTCCGCCGGAACCGTACCCACCGTTGCCGAGGAACCGGCAATTAGTAAACCGGCAATCACCGTAGCCACTGCTAAAGACGGCCCCGCCGTCCCACGAGCGGTTCCCAAAGAAGGTGTTCTCAATCACGATACTATTGCTGTCTTCCAGATAAAGGGCACCACCTTCCATTCCCGCATGGTTAGACTGGAAGAAACAATCCCGCAATGTAGGATTGGCCCTGAAGCTGTGCAGGGCGCCGCCCCATGCGCCGGCCCAGTTGAGCTGGAATGTACATGTCAGCAGTGTGGGTTCGCCGTAGAAGCATGAGACTCCTGCCCCCTGCCCCCAGCCTTCGGTGCCATCGCCGGACAGGCGTCCGACGCGGTTTTCCTGTATTATGCAATCGGTTATAACGATATCGCTTCGGATTAGCTGGATACCGGCTCCATCGTGGCTGTTACCGCCGGTAATAGTGACACCTTCGAGTAACGTCGTATTATCGACATCGTAGGCGGTCACGACATGGAAGCTGTTATCCAGACGAGTCAGCTCACTATAAAGATCATGGACATCGGTGATATGGGAATCGTCCCCATTCAAGTCACCACTGAGGACGGTCTCGTATGCAACGAAATCGCGGGCATCGGGATTTGCATTTCCTGCACCGGCATAGCTTCCTTTGACTGCTACGCCGTTAGGGATAGCGAAACTGACGGTGTAGTCACCGGGTGATCGGTTTTGGCCGATGTCCGGCGTATAAGTTCCCCGGGCTATAAATATCTCATTACCTTTTTGCGCCATATCCAGCGCATCCTGCAGTGATTTCAGGGCGTTCTGCCAGTTCGAGCCATCATTTGAGCCTGTTGCACGCTGATCGACATAGATCCGTGTACGCAGGAAATTGGCTACGAGCGTATAGTGAGCATCCACCAGGACCGTAGTTGATGCTGCGTTGGGATCTGTCACGCAGTTGGCATCGACGGCACTGCCGGACCAATGTGTGAAATGATATTCATTCTGAGGATCGGCAACTACATCCACGGTAGTGCCCGGGACATAGTGAAAGACACCTTCCCCGGGAGAGCCGACCTGGCCGCCTTCGGTGGAGCTAATTGTCAGCGAGCGGTCTCCCGTTGTTTCCTGGCCCAGACTTACCCAGGCGGTTTCGACGCCGTTTGCATTCCGTGCCTTAACGCGGAAGGTGTATGTCGTGTAAGGCACCAGGTCCACGCTGTCCCAACCGGTGCTTCTGATCCAGCCGGAATCGTCGCCGTTTGTGGTGTTCTGGCACATATAAAGCGTGCCGAAAGGATTGCCGTTAGTACCCCAGTTGACCTGGATGCTGTCGTCGGTTACATAAGAGAAATCTGCCGGGCTCGGTGCATTGGCCAGAGTGTAAGTTTCATTGGTACTTCCATAGGGAGTTTCATCCATGTCGCCGTTGCGGGCCTGGGCTCGAAACGCATAGAGAGTATTGGGCATGAGCGAGCTATTGGTCCAGAATTCGTTGTCCTGTTGCCATGCGGACATCTGGCTGGTTGTGACATTTTCGAATCGAAGGCCTGATCCTCCGCGGCTCAGCCCCGTGGGAGTATTTTCCGATTTAACCTGAATGCTGTTAGCGGTTACGGCCCCGAAGACGGTTCCAGTTGGTGTTTCAATGGCCGAATATTTTTGAGTTTCGGCCGAGAAATCCGTTTCCACACCGGTTGCATTTTGAGCTTTCACACGGTAGGTAAATCTTGTGTTCGGCGTCAGGTGCGTATTATTCCACGACGTGAGGATGGTCCAGCCGGAGCTTGTGCCGTTCGTGGTATTTTCGCAAAGGTACAAGGTGCCGGGAGGATTGCCGTTGTGTCCCCATTGTGCCTGCAGGCTGTAGGTAGTGACTCCGGTAAAAGCAGCCGGAGTCGGAATATTTGCATGAGTATATGCTGAGCCGATTTGACTATAAAGGGTCTGCTCCGCATCGCCGTTTCGAGCTTGCGCCAGGAAGTCGTAACGGCGGTTGGGCTGCAATCCGTCACTGTTCCAGAAGTTATTGTCCTGCTGCCATGACGACATGCGCCCGGCAGTAATATTTTCAAACCGCAGGCCTGATTGGCCCTGGTCAAGGTTCGATGGAGTGTTCTCGGAACGTACCTGGATGCTGTTGGTTGTAATAGCACCAAAGACAAGACGCGTGGGCTTTTCAATAGCCGAATACTTTTGGATTGTTTCGGAAAAGACTGTCTCCACGCCGTCGCCGTTGCGAGCCTTGACATGATAGCTGTACCTGACATTGGGCGAAAGGTCGGTATCGAGCCATTGATTGTCGGTAATCCAGCCGGAATTTGCACCGCTGGCGATGTTTTCACACCAATATGGAGTTCCGGCCGGATTTCCATTGGTACCCCAGTGAGTCAGGAGACTGTTGACGTTAACGTTCGAGAAAGCGGTTGACGTCGGTACTGTGGCCAGGGTGTAGATATCGGTCAGGGGGCTGAAATCAGTGCGGTCGGCATCTCCGTTTCGTGCCTGGGCCCGGAAAGAATATCGGGTATTTGGTAGGAGGTTTTCACTTGTCCAGAAGGTATTTTCCCGCCGCCAGGGAGAAACCTGGGCCGCCGTGCTATTTTCCAGCTTGAGACCGGACTGGCCGCGGTCCAGACCTGAGAGCGTATTGCCCGGTTTGGCTTGAATGCTGTTCGTAGTAATCTCACCGAACACCACACCGGCGGGTTTTTCAATAGCGGTATAAGCATACTGAACGACCGAATACGCCGTCTCATTACCGTTACCGTCGCGTGCCTTGACACGGTAGCCGTATTGGTGGTTGGGATTCAAACCTACATCCGTATAACTGGGGCTGAACTGCCAGGGCGGATTCGTGCCTCCGGCTCCACCTGTAGGGCTTGAGACAAAATCAAATAAATATTCCTCCGGCCCTGAAATATCACGTGCTATATCAGCCATCATAGTGATCGACGAGGTATCGACCTGGTCGGGTCTGGTTACCCATACTACCGGATCAGGGATAGGGGGAACTGTCTCGGGAAGTGTCGTAAAAGTTCCCGTACGGCCGCTGTCCCATTCCTCGGAATTTTCTGCCTCGACTGTGTAGAAGTAAAGTGTATCAGGTGCCAGACCGGCGATTTCCTGGCTGAATGAATAGTTTCTGTACAGGGAATCAATCCATTCTGCATACCACCGGCGTTCGTTGTATTTCCAATAGCTGAACCTGCACCGGCATCCTTCACCCCCGTCGTCCGTGAGGGTCGCGCGAAGTGTCACGGTTGTCTCCGTTGGCTCGGCGGAACCGGTGACAATATAAGGGCGATTGATACTTGGATCGTCTTCGTCGTCATCTTCCTCCTCCTCATCTATTTCGTCGATCTTGTACACAGACGAAGCCTCGACCCTTTTACAGTATGGGAAGGGACAGGCTCCGTCATAGTAGATGCCCGAAATTTCGATGAGGTCACCGTGGGCCAATCCACGCGCCTGTTCGTAGCAGACTTCGACAGACGTCGCGTATGCCAGGATATTCACGGGGTCTTCAATGATATTCTCGATCGAAACTTCGACCATGTATTGACCGGCACATATAGGAAAAATATCCTGGTGTTCATCTGTATCCACATAGGCTTGGAATTCGACCTCACTAGTGCCCCATCCCGTCGTATCACCTGGTGCAGCGCCCAGTAGAACCAGAACAATTGTGTATGTTGATATTAGAGACATGGTTTACCACCTTCCTCACTCAGTCGCACTGAACCAGCATTGCCGGATATGTTGAATCCTAACTATTGGGAAGAGCAGCTCCGTCCGCATGCCGTGTTCAGCGACTTTTATAGAATATTATATTTGAACAAACTATTTTGACAGAGCAATAGTTAAGTGTCAAGGATATTTTGTGCTCTATCTATCCTCATTTTTGTTCTGATATTTGTGGTGTTTTGGCCCTGCAACCTAATGAGAAAACCAACCGAGAGAGATCATTTAACCTGTTTCGAGGAGATATTGCCGGTCATGGAATATGTAGAAATCGTATGATTTTGGATTTCATCCGATAGGGCTATTAATGATTCATGGCGGAGCCATTGCTGGTTTCGTTCCCGGGACATTGCATCATGCTGTTTTTGTTCGGCTGTTGAAGTTCGTACCTTGTTTTGGTGATTAAAAGGCGAAAATAAGAATTGCTTTGGAAATGAAAGCTATATTCGAAAAAGATATTTTCTTTCACTACCGGTGTGGCATATTGTGGTCGTACCACCGGGTAGAGTTCTAATCTCGATGGGAATTATTACCCTGACCAGATCGACTAAAAGTCGTGATGTTCTTCGATGTGGATCTGGACGTTTTCCCTGTAAGGCTCTTGCGGTTCGGAATCGGCCTGGTCTAATTTT
>CAYVXS010000260.1:0-5152 GCA_964454885.1 uncultured Pirellulales bacterium | reverse complement strand
ATATGGAGAATCCGGCTTCGTAAGACTACGCCGCGACAAGAAAACAAAGCCAATCTGCAAGTCTCGATAGCTCCACGACACTGACAGAGAAACCAACTATTTAACGAAAACAACGTAGGCAGGCCGATAAATATATAATAAGGCTCAGGACACAGGATTGGAATTCGGCTTATTGCCGTACGTCGAAAGCCTGTTTCCTGAAGTTATTGCTGAGTGTTAAGGAGAATAGAATGAGTTGTTTCGATATTCTTGCATGGGCCGCCGCCAACGGCGCGACTACTGAAACCGTAGAAGAAGGAATTGTCCCGATACAGGCGTTCTGGAATGAAATCACTTCGTTAAATATAGTAGAAGCGCTGACTTTCTTATCCTTCGGAACTATTTGTCTTTTTTACGGCTGGCGGGTCTTCAAGATATTGGTGGTAATAAACTTCGGGCTTGCCGGTCTGGTTTTGGGAATGGCAATCATCGAAAGAATCAACGGTCTCAATAATCAGCTTGCAGGCGGTCTTGTTTGTATGGGTTTGCTGGCGGTTCTTTCCGTGCCTTTAATGCGGTGGGCGATCAGCATATTAGGGGCGGTCGCGGGGGGAATACTTACGTCGGCTCTTTGGTACGCATGCGGGCTTACCGAACAATACATCTGGGCCGGCGCGCTCGTCGGTGTTATTGCCGGTGGAATGATCTCCTTTATCATTTTCAAGGCGGCGGTCATGCTCTTTACCAGTCTTTGGGGCAGCGGCTTAGTCGTCGTCGGTGCGCTTGCAGTTTTATACCTTTATCCGAGGTCGTCGGCGCAGGTGGAATATCTGGTATTCAATCATAAATGGTTCCTGCCCGTGGCCCTGATAGTGCCGACGGCAGTGGGTGTTATTATGCAAAACCAGTTCGTGAAAAAATCCAAGGACTGGAACATTTGACAGTGACATATATTGTAACCGAGTGACACCGGATGGGTGATACTCAAAAAAAGAAGGCTGCAAGCGAACGCTTACAGCCCCGGAAGGTAGTAAATAACAAACTGATTTATGCCCTGCGTTTTTTTCTTAGTAAAGCCAGTGAGCCAAGACCCAGCAATGCTATCGTTGTCGGTTCCGGAATCGACATAGCTCCGCTGAAGCCGTTACCGCCCGAGTAACCACCGGCCAACATTTGTAGGAGTGTGTGATAATTGGTTCCTGCTCCACCCTGTAGCGACAATTCGAAATCGAGTGACTTTGTACCCGATTTAACAATCGCGTCCAGCGCCGCCGAGCCGAGTGACTGGCCCGCCGCGGTGACAACAATATTGGTTATGTCCGCCTGGAACTGGGTGTACGCCGCTCCTATTGTTCCGATCGGAACCAGGTCGCCGGTATGAAGAGTACCGGTTAAATAGGTGGCGCTGCCGTCCGAATTCGTAATCGAGATGGTCGTTGTGCCGAACGGCGTCAATTTATACGTACCATACGGGTCAGCACTGACGTTGAACGCCGGTACGTAAACAGAAGAGCCGACCAGTGCATCGTAATTGCTGCCCATTCCTCTATCGACGGCAATTGTCTGGTTGAAGCTCAGTGTTCCGGCACCGTCGTAATACCAGCTTCCCCCGGTAGTCGTGTCGGGACTGAATTCGATGGTAGTAGTAGCTAACGCCGGTGCGCTGACACAAAAGACCAACGTTAAAAAAAACAATAATCTTTTCATTACAAATGTCTCCCCATACAACATCTTTGTTTTTCCATAGACCGCGAATAAATCGCGGCGTGTCGAACCACACCGCCGATTCATCGAATAGAATCCGCCGCGTTGGATTCGATAATAATCCTGCCCTGTAAATGCCCCCCTTTCTGCCGATCGTTTATCGAACCGGCTTAATTACTGTTAACCTGTTCTTTTACTAAGCTGATAAATTAAAAATCCTTTCCGAAGGAATCTCGCCCGGTGCAAATCTATTCCGGAACGAGAAATCATCATATATCAACTCTGCGAATCCGCTTTCCTGGCGGTGGATTTCTTCCTTCGCAGCAAACCGAATGCACCTCCCAAACCGAGCAGCATCATTGTTGCCGGCTCGGGAACTTCCACGAGATAATCCTGGGCGCCGTCGTAAGAAAATACCCGCAAATCCGCCATCGGACCGGTACCGTCCAGAGAATACAACATCATATTTGCAATGCTCGCATAATCATAATCGATGCGGAAACCTTCGTCACCGTCGGTCCCGTCAACCGTGACATCCCAGCCATATACCGAACCAGGCAGCGCCTCGTGGACGATCTCTTTGACCGCTGCGGAAAAAGCTGCGGCAAAAATCTTGTCCGCCTCGCTGTACGAATGAGTGGCCCAGGATGAATCATAGTACCTTCCCCATAATTCCCGGAGATAATTGGCTTTTGTATAGCCCAGCGATCCGCCTGACGGATCAGGACCATCCTCAGGCATAATTACACTGTATCTCAACAAATCATTTGAAGGGGCTTCGGATAGCTCTATGCATACTCCGCCGATCGGCCCGTTTGCCCAGAGGTTTCCTTCGTCATAACCATACGTCTTTTCGAGCATCGAGATTCCCGAATGCGTCGTGGTCCCCTGCACATAATCGCCGGCCCATATCTCCATGATGTCATACGCATAAAAACCGGTCATGGAAATATCGACAGCTCCTAAAGAAGAGGTGGCCTGTGATTCACCCGGTAATAAAAGAACAACTACCGTAAAGATAATTACCAAGATCTTCAGCGACTTCGAATTCATCGTTCCGCTCCCCCAAAACAACATGCTACATTAATTTCACCGCCATGAACAAAACCGGCAGGTGAATATCTTTTAGAACAACATCCGGCGTTAAGTCAATCCTCTACCTCTTTCAATCCCTGACAAAACAGAAATTACAGCATCCTTCATTTTCGCGCCCGGATAGGAACCGATTGATTACAGTTTAAATCACTTCCCACACCATCGGACGACTAACCGGTTTGACTTGGGAACTCAGCAGGAAAACGTTGAGAACCCCCCATTTTTAACCGCCCCGAAAACAACTTATAGGTGTAGTTTATCGCATTGAAATATAAAAGTCAAGAGTTTTTACCGGTGAGATTCGAGAATAACTGAAAGCCTACCGATATATGTCACTGAGATGTTGAAAACAGGTTTATTTTAGGACCTGGACGCCAAACAGGAGAAAAAGAATTCCGATTTTTTCATTTCGGATTCGGGATAGTAAAGCATCCAAAAGAATACGCAAAAAATGTTTGAGAGAAATGAACGGCCTTTTAGCCATCGGTGGGAAGATACGAAAAATCCGAAGAAAGATTTATTACTTCAGGTTTTGACGGTTCGGCTCTTCAGTATAAATGACGGGAAAAATAATGACGGGAAAGATTCAGAAACAAACCGCACAGTTACTGTTCGATGCAATTCACACACAATGGGCAAAAAAAACGGGGCTGACCAGGCCATGACCAGCCCCCCATTAGAAGAAAGGAGTATTATGATGTCAGCCGAAATCCGGATTTTCCTTATCGGCGACGTTTCATCCAAAATACGCCGAATATCAAGGTTCAGAAAACCGAAATATTCAGGCTTTTTCGCCCCCCTTGGTCCCTTCTTCGATTACGATTAATCTACTTAAAGTATAACCGATATTTCAACACATTCCAAATTCAAACCTGCAATATTTACGGATTATTTCAAGAAAATCAATACCACCGTACAATTCCATAAATATAATCCACACAGGCCTTCCTCTGGGCCATATTGCTGTTATTTTCAATCTGGAATTGAAGCGAATCGATCATTTCCGGCGTATTGACAATACTTGTTATATCCCATGAATCCGTCGCTTTATTCGCAGGACCGTCGCGCGCGGGAGCATTAATGGAGGCCCAAATGACCGGATTTTCCATCAGGTCCTTGCCGATACTCCATTTAAGTTTTCCCGTCGGAAATTGCCTGTCCTCGAAATGCTCCACGAAAATGGTAACCGAGATTATTTTGCCCCCTTCAGGTATCCTGGCGTCCGAAAATTCGACCGATATGGATGAGCCGACCTCTATCTCGCAATATTTATTGTCACCGGCCTTTATAACGGCAATCCTGTCTTCTGTAGGTAATTTTTTTCTGCTTGTGTGGTCATAAACATTTTCCACGGTCAGAGGTGTTATCAAAGGCGAGCTCAATGAGGTGACTGTAACGGTAAACGACTGGGTATCCGATGCCGGGACTTTATTGGCATCCTCGACCTTTACCGTAATATCGTGATCTCCATCCTGTGTATTATCCGGCCTCCACTCTATCAAGCCGGTATTCGGATCGATATTCATACCCTCGGGTTTGTCAATCAGGCTGTACCTGAGCGTATCGTTCGCATCCGGATCTCTGGCGTCAACATCATAACTATACGAGCTCCAGACTCTGGTAGTAGTAGGGGGTTTCGAAGTTATCACCGGCGGGTCGTTGACAGCGGTAATCGTCATCTCGACACCGGCCGTATCGGTCCCGCCTTTGCCGTCGCTGACTGTGTAACCGAACGAATCGGTACCGGAGAAATTCCTGTTGGGCCTGTAAATCAGCATATTGTTCGTGTTAATCGTTACCGAGCCGTTTTGCCCCTGAGTGACACCAAGGATAACGAGATGATCATTATCGACGTCGGTATCGTTGGCCAATACATCGACTACGACGACCGGTGTATCCTCGATGGCGCTTGAAATATCATTGTTGGCCTTTGGAGGATCGTTAACTGATGTAACTGTAATCGCCACAGTTGCTGCCTCGCTATCCGATGAACCGTCGCCGACTTTGAAGGTAAAACTGTCCGAGCCGTTGAAATTCTTGTTCGGCGTATAGATAAGGTTCGGCTCCGTTCCTCGCAAGTTGCCGTGAGAAGGACCTGTTACCACACTAAAACTCAACAAATCTCCATCCGGGTCGCTTCCGGAGAGAGTTATCATAGCCGGTGTGTCTTCTTCTGTAGTTACTGTGTTATTTTCGGCTAACGGTTGTTCATTTGTCGATGTAACAAAAAACAATATAAAAACTATTGCAAGGAGTATGAATATCAGCGAAACAAGAATGAGTGCCCTTTTCATATCGGCCTCCAATCCATTAATTTTATACTTGTAGTATAATCCCGTTATTTCTCAACTGCGAGTATATTTTTCAATAAACC
>CAYVXS010000259.1:0-5190 GCA_964454885.1 uncultured Pirellulales bacterium | reverse complement strand
CGACAAGCAGCGGACTGTCTGTACCGGCTTCGTTGACATCATCGAAATTCATACCGAAATAGACATTATGAGTTTGCGCGTACCGGCCGGGAGTCCAACTAAGGACCACATCCCTAAATATGTCTGTGCTCTGATCCGCCGGCTCCGGTAATTTCGCTCCTCCAGGATTAAGGTCTCCCGGGTTCATTTCCCCGTTCATTAAGCTCTCTATTTCTGCAGCTGAGAAAATTGTGTTGAAAAAATATACTTCATCAATAGCACCTTCGAAGATATTGCCGCCGGCCTCAGAGGCACCGATTCTGATTGTTGACTCTGGAGTGTTACCATACGCGGGGGATCCGGTATTAATCTCTTCTCCGTTGAGATAAGCTACAAGAGTTTGCCCATCGAACGTAATGGCTATATGCTCCCACTCATTTTCCTCCACTGTTCCGAGGCCGTATGCCGATCCATTTAAGCTCCCGAAATAAAATTCGCCGGAAGGACCATTGATCTCAAGCGCCCAGTACATCTGGTCGGCGCTATAAGCAGTTCGATTGGACACGATTCCTTGGTATGTTGTCCCACCAGTAGAAAATTTAACCCAGCAGCCAACCGTCATTTCTCCGGTCCCTAATGTGTTATCCCACATTCCACAGTCGATCGGATTGCTCCCCTGGGTTCCAAACAGCACAGCAGTACCTAATCCGGGAGGACCCTCTACCCAGGTCGGATTGCCTGAAATAGTGCCGTTGTGACCATTGCCGGAACCATCAGCTACAATATCGCCTTGTCCCTCATCCATTGAGTAATAAGCCACAAGTTCAGCCATTGAATTGCTTGCCAGACTTAGCACCAACAGCACGCAGGAATAATAAATCATTTTCTTATACATAATAATCCTCCATCAAAAAAATAAACTTATATCATTGACCCGGCAGTTTTAATTGCTTCCGGTATTATACTGTCTTCTCTGTAAGCAATCTCTGGAATATACATTCCTGTAATAGTTGTTCACTTTACTTCTCTGTCATCGTCCTGATTATAATATTAAATATCCAAATGACGGTCAGATCCAGACTCTATGTTATTACTTATCATGCACTCACTTACTTACTTACTTACTTACTTCTTTGGGTAGCTGTCCCAGGTATGTTTATATAGAAAAAAGCACTATAAACCTGAATGATGACACGAGCCTGAATCATACAAATGCTTTTACACACCCTACATTATTACCGACTATACCACCTTATATTTAAACATTAGTTTTCCCGGTAAATAAACCACCTCGGTACTCATTGTTGTCATTAATAATTTCCACCATCTACTTCATAGCAGATTTAGGCATTGCAATACCCCGCTCTATTAAACAACCGGGGAAAAAGATCATTTTGTTTTCGTTATTTGTCAATCCGTATAATAACAGGCCTCAAAAAACCTTCCACCTTCAATAACACTAACTCCGCAAGCTCTATATTATTTATACTGTATTTAGTTGCTGAAAATCAAGGAATTTTTTGCCATTTTGCCATATATATCGTCAAATCATACCGTCTATCTTCTTTAGTTACCACCGGTTATCAAAAGAAGGTTAGCGGCCAGGAGCGGCACCTGTCTCAATTGCAGCAGATTTTAAAACCACCGTCTTTTTTCTGGGTATTAAGCATGTGTAGATTTACGTTCGCATAACAGTAACATTAATGCATATTTTGTATTAGGAAGCTATCTGTTCATTATTTGTTCTCGTCGATTTTGACATCTCAGAGTCATGGACATTTTTCGGCTAAAAATCGGGATTTTAGTTGTATTAAGGGGGAAATTCCATAATATAGTTCTTAGTGTTGAATTATGATCCTTCGACTCCGCTCAGGACATGGTTTTAAGTTAAAAATGGGGGAATAACAATTCAATCTGATATTTCAATTTCGAGATTCCAGATAAGTATCAAATATCCAAATTACAATGAAATTGATGCAACCACGAAGATTTCGACAGATACAGAGAACTCTCTACAAATTGACAAAATTCGAAAAAACACCCGGCTTCGCTTATAGCTTCGCCGAGTTAAACCCAGTTTCGTAAGACTACCTTTGGTACAAGCTACGCTGCGGTAAAAAATGAAAAACAAAGCCAATGTTAAAATGGGTAATATAGCATAACCTCTTTTATGACACGTAAATATGGAGAATCCGGCTTCGTAAGACTACGCCGCGACAAGAAAACAAAGCCAATCCTTCGACTCCGCTCAGGACAGGTTTTTTTCGTATTGAGTGGTGTGTAGTGCGTATTGACACTTTAAACAATCAAGGTTTTGTTGAACTACCTATGGGCAAGTTCGAAGGGGCAAGCGTATGCGTCTGGAATATTTTTGGGAATTTATTAAAAACTGCAATAACTTGTCCTGCTGAGCCGTCTTTAAGGTAAGAAATCGGACAAAAAACGGCAAAATGCAAAAAACGGGATGGAATTCGAGGAAAATGGCTAAGAAAGTCCATTCAGACGTCAAAGCAGCGGTTTCGCTGATAATCAGGGAAAATCTTTCTGCACTGAAAGATGTCTTCACCAATCACGGCCGTTCCGAATCCAAACCACTGTCCGAGAATCAAAATTCGACGCAACAAAATGCCGGTGAAGAAAAAAGTGGAGCACGGCAGGAAAGGACGCCGCAAGACAACATAAACAACGGGTGATTTACAAGTTTAGAAGCCCTCCTTAAAGCAATTGGAAGTGTACTCTCACGATGCACTTCCAATTTTAAAATTCCGGATACCTATATTGATAAAGGGGATATGCCTGATATTTTAACGCCAGTCGCCGGGATAATAGACACTCTGCGTTCGGATGCGGAACGTTCGGCACAATTCCTCCGAGAGCACCTGTATCCTTTTTATCTGGCAATCGGTCGGGCCTGTAGTTTTGCCGTCCGCTATAACACAAATTCGGATGGTCTGTGTGCTGCCGAACCAGCTCTGATCCGGAGCGGCCGACAACTGCTTCCGCCATTTTTCAGTAGGCTGGATATCTCCGTCGGAGCCTCCTTTGCCGTTGCATATACAGAAATGGAAATTCACACGTCCGGAATCAGTAAGGCCCTGATACGAAGCTAATTGCTCGATGTTGCCTGAATTTGTGCCGCTGTAATAAATCTCGATGCGGTTCCAGCGATCTGGGGATGAAATAACCTGAGAATGAACAGCATCTTTAACAGGGTCGAGACGGCAATATGTCCAGAGGGAAAAAGGCCCGGCGGATGGTGGATTATGCCCCGAGGCCATCAGGAGTGCGGCTCCGATTGTCATCGAAGCCAGAAGTGTCGCCAAAACTTTTGCCACTCTTGCCTGGTTCGGCATAACTACATCCCTGACAGTGCCTTGTTTATTGTTTTTTTTAACCATCCCTGAATTTTATGGGTCCGAAAAAAAATATAAAATCCGATAATCTATCAGAACCAAATTTCCGTCTGACAGAGATCCTACTAAACCCACAGTATAAAGTCCCTTTTATAAAATAAACATCGGCTTCTTCCAAGATTTTACTACAAATTTTGTTAAATATTTCTCTATTTTATCTATAATGATTCTTAAAATTATTACTCCATCCCCTAAAAGGTATAAATTCCCAATCGTTATCGGCAGTAAAAGCTCCCTGATAATAAAGATCAACTTAATTCACAGATGGATTGTTACAAATATGTTGCTTTATAATATGGTTACATGTATGATTCCTCTAATCAAATTCAAGTCGAGAACCCGATGCAATGCTACATGCAATGAAAAGGATTTTATTCGGCTAAGACAAACCGATATTTAAATACATTTGAAAAACGGGAACAAAAATATGTCATCAGATACTATTTGGAGCCAAGGTGAATATATTTCTTTATCTGCAGAGCAAATCAATCAACTGATAAACCAGGGCTGTAGCTGCGATGACTGGTCGAAAGTCATGGTTGCAAAGAATTTCAATCCCGAAAAAGTAACATCGACACACTTCTGCGGACAAATACGTATAGGAATATTCGAAAAACAGGTATCTTTTTATGGGGACGTTAAGAAGCCGGCAGGCATAAATAATGCTACCCTTCATAACTGCGTGGTCGGCAATAACGTATATATAAACCATGTAAAAAACTATATCGCCAACTATATCATCGAAGACGATGCGGTTATAGACAACATCGACCTGCTTGCAGTCGAAGGTGAAAGCTCCTTCGGTAACGGAACGGAAGTTGCCGTCGTTAACGAAGCCGGCGGAAGAGAAATTCCTATCTTCGACCGGCTGTCCGCTCATATAGCCTATGTAATAGCGTTTTATCGTCACCAGCCGGAAGTTGTCAAAAAGTTGCAGGAAATGATTGCCGACTATTGCCATTCCGTAACGAGCTCTATGGGCATTGTGGGAAAAGGAGCTTCGCTTCTGAACTGCCGAATTATCAAAAACGTCAAAATAGGCCCCGCAAGCAAAATCGAAGGTGTCAACAGAATAGAAAACGGTTCCGTCAATAGCTGCCCCGAGGATCCGGTATATATAGGGCCGGCTGTTTTTGCGGAGGATTTTATCACATGCAGCGGCTCAAAAATCACAGACGGTACAATCATTTACAAATGCTTTGTCGGTCAGGGTACGGTTTTATCAAAGCAGTACTCGGCGGAGAATTCCGTTTTCTTTGCAAACTGCGGCGGCTTCCACGGTGAGTCCTGTGCAATATTTGCAGGGCCATATACAGTGACACATCATAAATCCACTCTGCTGATCGCAGGGCTGTTTTCGTTCCTGAACGCCGGAAGCGGAACCAACCAGAGCAACCACATGTATAAACTGGGGCCGGTCCACCAGGGAATCGTCGAACGTGGCTCCAAAACCGGCAGTGATTCATACATACTCTGGCCGGCAAAGGTCGGTGCATTTACTGTGGTAATGGGAAGACATTACCGAAATTCGGACACATCGGATCTGCCCTTCTCGTACCTGATCGAGCACGAAGACGAAAGCATTCTTGTCCCTGGTGTAAATTTACGAAGTGTCGGGACAGTTCGAGATGCAAGAAAATGGCCTAAGCGGGACAGAAGAAAAGGACCTGTAAAACTCGATTTAATAAATTTCAAACTGCTTAGTCCTTACACTATTCAAAAAATGCTTAACGGCCGAGAGCTGCTTAAACAACTCAAAATCACTTTGGGCGAGACGTCCGAATTCTATACTTATAAC
>CAYVXS010000258.1:0-5196 GCA_964454885.1 uncultured Pirellulales bacterium | reverse complement strand
ATACTGTTTCATAACCGGAGCGATTCGGCTGAGGCGTTCCGATGACATCCCGACGCTTTGGCCGGAAGCCTCTGTCAGTGGTGGTGAGTTCTTAACCGATGGTGTCTGGGCGTTTACAGACAGGCTGAGAACAAACAAACAAAGAATGAAAATCGCCTTCATTTTCCTGTGTTGCATAATTGATAATATCATTTTTTACTCCTATTACTTTTTAAGGTTATCATTATTTCCTTTTCTTTGCGTGAAGCTATGGCACGACCGTCACGATCACACGCTGATAGCGTGTCAATGGCGGCTTGCCGTCGTCGGTCACTTCGCAGATGATATGGATGGTTTTCCCTTCGCCGACATTGCCGGGCAGCGCGAACGAGACATCTTGTTTGCCGGAATCTCTGATTTCAACAGTTCCATCATAGGTATCCGCTTCCTCATACTGACACCAGCGATAGGTCAATTCGTCACCGTCGGGATCCGTGGTTCCTCTTGCGCTCAGTGACACCGTATCTCCAGGTTTGACCTTCATATCCAGGGCCTGGTCCAGCACGACCACCGGCGGGTGGTTGGCCTGATCATAGTGCTTAACACACCAGTCGGCCCGCGCTGCAAAATCATTTTGGAACGCATCGGCCCAGCGCCAGATGGGTTTGAGGTACGCCATAAGCTCCATGTCATTCCGGATATTCTTTCGCAGACGCTGGCGTCCCCAGGCCGTTGAGGAGTACCATCTTCCCTCCGGATACCGATACCCCGGCTCCTGCACCGGATCGAGCCAGGTATTTTCGCGAACTTTTACATAGCGGCCGCCCCAGCCACCCCAGTCGGGCGACTCCATGCTTCGCAATCCGTTCGGGATGATATGCAGGAAGGAAGGTGAGTCGCCCTCGGACCGAAAATCTCCTTCATTGAATCCTTCGTCCCCTTTCTTGTGGGCTTTGTACAACGCGCACAAGGGACCGTGGTTCTCCAGGATACGTTCCTTCATCCACGCCCCGGAGAAGAACTTGTGCTTTTCAGCCGGAATGATCTCGTTCCAATGATAGGCAATGGCAAGGAACTGGTCGGAGATGATTGTCGCAATGTTGTACTTGCCCCAGTGCGGCCGAATGTAATCCTGATAGGTGGAATCCTGCTCCCAGATAAAGAAGAAGCGGATCTTTTTCGCAACGTAAGCCATCTTCTCCGGGTGTTCTTCTTCGATGGTCTTTAGAGCCCGGGCGATGGTATTGGGGCCGCCCCAAGCCAGCAGCCACACGGGCTGGTTGTCGGTTTCGTCCAGCAGAACCTTAACGATGTACTGAGAGCCGGCGGTGGCCTCTTCCATCTCACCCTCGGCTTTAACGTTTCCCAGCAGCGTGCGAGCACGCAAGTATTCTGGCGTGGGATAGCGCGGGTCATGCTTGATAAGGTTCGGATAGACCTCGGCATAGGCATTCAAGTACGGTTGCATCCAGTCATCCCCGGCCCAGTTGTGTCCGTGTGAATGGTATTGCGAACTTGATGTGATAATCGCTTCGATGTCCCATTCATTGGCATAGAGCAGGAACCGGACCATTGAACACATGTCGTCAATTTCGCCGTCTGTCGTCGCAATCACACGAGGTTTCTCCGCCGCCGAAGCAATAGCACAAACCACACACAGAATAACAAAGAGTGTAAAACGTACGTTCCGGCTCTGCAGGGCGCAGCCGAAATTAGAATTATGCATGTAACTTTTCGATTCAAACATGTTGAATCCCCTTTAATTTAGTCAACATTCCCTTATCACACCGGGTGTCGACGTATCTAAATAGTTACAGTGACCAGCATCGAAATATAATCGGTGAAAATATTAGAGTAAAGAAAATATCCCGCGATTGCCCCTTATATCAGTTGTGATTATTATGTGTGCCTTTGTCATTTCGACCGAAAGGCCACAAAGTGGCCTGAAGTGGAGAAATCTAATTTTAAAAGATTTCTCGATTCCGCTTTGCTTCACTCGAAATGACATAAAAAGTGCATTTATTATATACAGTTAGTGTTAAAACCTTGATAACATCAGACATAAGTGTATAATAGTGCCGGCTTACGTTGCGGGAATTTGTGCTTAAAGCAATGCGAAAATATGACGGTATGAATTGGAGGCGAGAAAAATGAACTGTCCTGTATGCGGCAAGGAAAATCCGGATGACGCCCGGGAGTGTCAATTCTGCAAAGGGACATTAACAAATCCACCGGATTCCTCGAGTCCGGTTACTGTCCAAGTCAGCAGACTCGCAATAAAAGCAATCATTTCCTCTATTTGCGGTGTTATATTATATTTAATACCATTCTTGCTCACATTTAGTTCCCGACGATTACCTGAGCATAGTGGAGTATGGATCAACATGGTTTTCAGTGCAGCTCTTTTATTGGGCCTTATTAGTTTGGTAATTTCATTTTTCCTCGGGATAATCAGTCTCATAAGAATCGAAACAAGCGGCGGATTAATTACAGGCAGAAGTTTTGCTATCGGAGCCATTCTGATTCCAATATTCTGTGTATACCTAAGCTTCTGGTTAACCGCTTCAACAAGAACGAGAGGTACTGCTTTTCGAATGGTCTGCGGGACAAACCTGTCCGGTATCGGAAAGGCAATGGTGCTCTATGCCAATGACTATGACGATCAATTCCCACGAGCGGGGGGTAAAACTTCTGTCTGGGCAAATCAAATCCCCGACTGGAAGGCACAAAACCGATCAGAAGCATTCGGGATCGAACGCGATGGTAACGGTGGCCAGGCGACTATCTCATCCAGTTTATATCTTTTGGTAAGATATGCTGAAGTCGAACCTAAAAAATTCATTTGTCCAAAAGACCTCAAAGTAAAAGAATTCAATCCGCGTAAATACAGAGTACGTGACAAGGAATTAACTGAATTCTGGGATTTCGGCCCGGAACCGTGGAAGCATTGCAGTTATTCCTATCACATGCCTTACGGCGATTATTCCCTTACGTCATCGAGCGACCCGGCTCTGGCGGTGGCCGCCGACAGGAATCCCTGGATACTCTCGCCCGCCGGTAAGGTCAAAGATTTCAAATTGTTCGATCCCGATGGGGATAGAATTGCCGTCAATGCGGGCAATTCACCATCCCACCAAAGTGACTCGCAAAATGTCTTATTCGTAGACATCCATGTGAATCAGGAAAAAACATCCACCTGCGGCCTTAACGACGATAATATCTATACATCATGGGACGGCGACGACATCCGGCGGGGGACTCCACCAAAGCTCGGCAGCAAACCGGCCGATTCGCTGGATTCTTTGCTCGTCAACGATCCGCCAATAAAAAAACCTTGATAGCGGAACAAAAAAGTATAAAATATCCGTGCTTTCGTCGAGGGAAAGTGCCTTATATGTATTGTGAAGTATATTTGAATATAAAACGTTTTTTCTGATAAGAAAATAAACAAGGAGAAAGGACATGAAACCAGCATCTTACAGAACCTCCATCATTATCGCACTTATTGCTTCATTACTGTTTCTAAGCGGCTGTGGGGAAGGAATGCGTGCCAGCAGTATCTACAGCGCATCGTTATGCGGCGCCCTTGTCGGCGCGATCGTGGGGCATCAGTCAGAGGAAGAGGGTGAAGGTGCCGCCGTTGGTGCCGTTATATTCGGCGTCGGTGAGCTGCTAAACCAGCTCGATAATCTCGACAACAAAGACAAACAAGACAGAGACAACGATGATGACGGGCGTACGGAAATCTACGTCATCCAGGTCCACAACAGCAACGGCTCAATCACCCCTATCGAGATTGAGAAAAAGGGAAACACCTTCATCGGCCCCAAAGGAGAACATTACGAGTCGTTACCGACCGAAGAGCAGCTAAAACCCGTTTACGGATTCTAACAGCAGGTTCGCAGGCCGTTGTTTTATCGACTTTTTACGGCATTTTCCGCCCCGAGGAGTATATTAAGCGGATTTTAGGATGGATTTCAGCATTTTTTAAAAAAGTGCTTGTTTTCAACAGTAAGATTCGTTAGAATCCGGAATTCGGTATTTTGGCCCAAAACGTATAAAACTTCCCAAATACCATTAAAAAGTAACGATAAATGGAGATAAATCAGTGAAAACAGAAATGTTGGATGCTGTTGAGAGCAAAAATCTGAAAGAGAAAGTTCCTCATTTCGAGGTTGGTGATATTGTCGATGTCCACTGCCGGATTCAGGAAGGCGATAAGACCCGGACGCAGGTATTTACCGGCACGGTAATCGGCCGAAAAGGCAGGGGGATAAACGAGACTTTCACGGTAAGGCGTATAGTTAATAACGAGGGAATCGAGAGGATTTTCCCGCTGCATTCGCCGAACGTTCTGGATATTAAGCCGGTTCGAAGCGGCAAAACACGACGGGCGAAATTATATTACCTCCGTAAGCGAACCGGAAAGGCCGTCAGATTAGCTCAGCGACACAGCGAGCACACAGTCTCGAAATAAATCAAAAGTTAAAAGTAAAAAGTAAAAACTTTGGAATCCGCTTTCAGCGGATGACCTCCTTAATTTTACATTTTTCATTTTGATATTTAATTTTCCAATCAACAGGCATAAACTTTTAGCGGATCGGGAACTGCTCGGCCGATGGGGAGAAAAGCAAAGCGAGAAGTTCCTCAAACGCAAAGGGCTCAAAACACTCACTCGAAATTTTCGCAGTAAAACCGGCGAACTTGACCTGGTCATGGTCGATTCCGACGGCGGTATCGTCTTTGTTGAGGTCAGAACCAAGGCCGACGAAAAATTCGCCGATGTCGAGGATTCCATCACATCTGCCAAAAAAAACAGACTGAAAAGAACCGCCCGATATTTCCTCGCGAGCAATAATATACAGGACCGTCCTTGCCGCTTCGATATCGTCACGATAGTCCTGGGCCGCACAGGCCGACCGCAAGTCAGACACTACGAAAACGCCTTCGTCCCGTAAGTCAATACTCCGTCGATACAAACAATTCTGGACAAATCTCCATAACTCCTGTAACTTATTTGAGGTTTCGGCCTCTATTATATGGAAATTCATACGGGCATTTTATGCCGCGATAACTATGCGAAAGAAAAGAAATCAACTTCTTTTACTCCTGTTGATAGCGGGATTTCTGACCTGCGGCTGCAACGAGCTGGTAAAAAAACAGGACCAGAGCTCCCAGCTCAAGCCCGGCTTCGACCCAAACGCTCTTGTTCTACTG
>CAYVXS010000257.1:0-5201 GCA_964454885.1 uncultured Pirellulales bacterium | reverse complement strand
CCGACAACCACTGGTTTACAAAACCAGAGCTCTACCGTTGAGCTACGTTGGCATAACCGCCTCAAAATCTGCTGTAAAACGTGACTTTAGGGCGGCGTTAGTTTATATTCAATCGGCCGATATTGCAAGGAAATTGAGGATAATTTGCAGGAAGTTGCCGGAACTGGCCGGATGTTCGAGTTCTTGTCTCGGAGGTGGAAAACCGATAAAATAACGGTATAGCAATCGCCGGAGCGGCAGATTTCATGATAGAATTTTACTGCGAAAACTGTGGCCAGAAGATTGGCGCACCCGAGATCATGGCGGGGGAATCGCGCCAGTGCCCGAGGTGCAAAAACAAGGTTATTGTCCCCGATGCACAAACCGCCGAATCCTCCCAAAAGCCGGACATACCCGCGAAACCAAGTGTCAGCCAGAAGTATTCGGATTATGAATTGACTCTTTTGAATGTCTGGGAGCAAAACGAAATAAAGAACAAAGCGGCCGAACAAAATGGGGATTCCGATGAAGCCGCCGATGAGAAGGACACAACGAAGGAAATCCAGTATGCAGAGAAACGCACATTACCCTGGTTCATTGACATATTTCTCTATCCGCTTAGTCTGTCGGGCCTGAAGCATCTCGCGGTTTTTGTTGGTGTTCCCGCACTGATGGCGGTTCTTTCCTGTTTTATGCCTGTAATATTGATGTGTTTATTTTCCCTTATTTGTACGGTTGTGAACCTGCTTCTTTTTTTATATATGTTCTGGTATTTTGCGGAATGCATCCGTGACAGTGCCGATGGATGGGTGCGGGCCCCCGAGGGCATGGGTGCACTTCCCGATGTGTCTGATATGTTAAGCCAGTTGATACACACTATCGGTTGCTTTGTTTTCTTTCTGTTGCCGACCGTGCTCTATATTCTTTTGACCGGGCGAGTGGATATTATCGCTTGGTTGCTGATGATTGGTGCGATGTTTTTTTACCCGATCAGTTTTTTATCGATTGTTTTGCACGACTCGGTTTCCGGTCTTGATCCTCGGATTCTACTGCGTTCGATACGTAATACCTTTTGGCCGTACATGGGGCTTGTATTGCTGTTTGTTCTTTTCGCAGGAATAGTTCGTGTAATTTTTCTGGAATTACAAACATCTATATTCTGGAAGGTTGTTCTTCAGTTTGTGGTATTTTATGCGGCGTTCATACTTGCTCATCTTACGGGAAGGTTTTACTGGCGGTACAAGGAAAAACTTAAATGGAATTTAAGGTCTTAATAAGAGAGCTTTATTGATGATTGAGTTTCGCTGCAACAACTGCGGCCGGAAATTAAGCATACCTGAAAGTAACGCCGGTAAAAAGGGCAGGTGCCCGAAGTGCAAGAGTATTGTATTCATTCCCGGTGCACAGAAGCCGGATTCTCCGCCGTTGCAGGAAAATTCTGATGGGCCTAAAGACGGCCCGAGATATTCCGCCTTCGATTTGACACTCCTGGAATTGCCTAAGATTGGTGAGGCCCGGGAGAAACAGACCGGCGAATCCGATAAAGCTGGCGAGCCTAAAGACAGTATTACACAAACTCCGGAGCAATCCGATGAAGAACTGGTGGTCGAACGCAAATTCCCCTGGCCGATTGATATTTTCCTTTATCCGGCCAGCCGGTCCGGGCTGGTGATTCTCGGGACTATTATTGCGATAAGATGGTTTTCAATAATTGTCGTAAGAAGTATCGGCTTCGCGACTCCAGCTTTGTCACCGATGATTGTTTTTGTTGTGCCGTTAATATGTATATCGATTATTGTTAGGGTGGTTTTGTATGTGTTTTTTTACTGGTATTTGTGCGAGTGTATCCGCGACAGCGCCGAAGGCGGCATAAGGGCGCCGGAAACAACTCACAAAACTCCCGGTCTTTGGGAGCTGCTCTGGCTATTAAGATCTGTTGTTTGTTTCGTAATTTTTGCAGGACCGGTGATGGCCTATTATTTTTCCACCGGGCGGGCCGATACGGTATTCTGGCTTTGGCTTGCATTCGGAGTATTGCTTCTGCCTATAAGCTTTTTGGCGTTTGTCATGTTCGATTCTCTGACGTCCGCTTTTAATCCTTTTCTCTTAGTCGGCTCTATTCGCAGCACTTTTTTGCCGTACTGCGCGATGGTACTGGTTTTTTTGACGGCCGGTTTTTTTATTATCACCATCACACAGGACATGGATTTTACACTCGTTCAGGAGTTTATTATTCACTGTGCCGTTATGTATCTGCTGATGGTCACGGCTCATATATTGGGTGGGTTTTATAATCGATACAGGGCACAATTGAATTGGGATGTTTGACGGCTGTCTCGGCGGTTATGTTTCGTGCCGTATTTTTACGCTTTTTGCGTGGGCGTTAAGCCCCTCGACTTCGGCTAAGCGAATAATATCCGCGGCACATTGGGCCAGTTGGTCGTTATCGTATTCGATAATGCTGGTTGATTTAATAAAGTCGTTGCTTGTCACCGCACTTGCGAATTTGGCCCGCATCCCCGTCGGCAGGGTATGGCTTGGCCCGGCCCAATAGTCACCGACCGCTACAGGAGTATAGGAGCCGATAAAAATTGCACCGGCGTTTTTTATCTTTTGGGCGATTTCTCTGCTTTTGTCGCCGCATTGTACCTCCAGGTGTTCCGAGGCAAAATCGTCCGCCATCTCGATGGCTTTTGCGATGTCGTTCACTATAACTATAGCACTGAATTTTTTGAGGGAATTTTTCACTTCTTCCGCTCGTTGTAAGTCCTTGACCTGCTTTTTCAGCTCTGCGAGCGTTTCCTTTGCGAGTTGCTGTGAGTCCGTGACGACGACGGCACTGCTGTCCGCTGCATGCTCTGCCTGGCTTAGCATGTCGGCGGCCACCCATGCCGGATTGGCGTCTTCGTTTGCGATAATGAGGACCTCACTCGGGCCGGCAATCGAGTCGATACCGACATAGTCACCGGATACGATCTTTTTGGCCGCCTGCACCCACTTGTTGCCCGGGCCGACAATCATATCTACCTTTTTGATGGTCTCAGTCCCTGCGGCCAAAGCCCCGACGGCCTGGACTCCGCCGATTTGATAGATTTCCTCTATCTCCAGCTCGTGACATACGGCCAGAATGGCCGGGTGGATACCGCCATCATGTCTCGGCGGAGAAACAACGACTATCTCTTTGACGCCGGCTACCTGGGCCGGTACGGCGGTCATAATTACCGTGGATAGCAGAGGGGCGGAAGCCCCCGGTACACAAACACCGACTCTCTGAATAGGAGTATATTTGATTCCGGGGTGTTCGAAATTGCCGATGAAAATTTCTGTTTGATAGTTCCTGACGTTGTCGATCGCCTGACGCAGTGAAGTTAAAATATTTTTGTCGATTTCCATGTAAGCTTTTTTCATTTGAATATTGCTTACCCGGAATTGTTCGGGTGTCAGTTTTGCCCCGTCGAACTTTTCCGTATATTCCGCTACCGCCAGGTCTCCGCGTTTGATTACGTTGCGAAGAATATCGGTCACCTGTTTGTTTTCCCTGCTTGTGAAGCCGGTAGAACGTGCTGCCCGCATTATGGTCGAGCGAAATTTTCCCATTCGTTTTTCGAAATCCGGCTTTGATGCAAAGATGAGAATTTTATCAAGTTCGTGGGGCATTTCTTATCCTTTTTATATTTAAAAATTACCTTGGCTGTATATCCGTATTGCCTTCTGCAGCAGCAGATAGTTGTTACCTTTGTATTTGGTTATGATTCCTGCTATTTTGAATCTCATTGGTTCCAGCTCTGCGGCTTGTTTTTGCTCGGTCAGCTCCAGCGTTTCGCAGGGCAGCAGTCGAAATCGGACCTGAGGTGCGTTTCGGCCTAAGGCATCCAGAACGAAAGTGAATCCGCCATTTTGCTGCCGGACCAAAAGTGCGGTTCTGTCGATCAAAGCAGAATCGTAAATCGGCGGATTTTGTTTTTCAGTCGCCGATTTCTGTTTATCGATTGAAATTTCATCGCTGTTGGATATACGTTGTCCGCTTTGCGCCATTTTTGCCTTGGCCGCCTCGATTTTTTCCATCACCTCCGGAGGTATGCTGAGTATATCGTTTGCATCATCGAGATTCGGGTCATGCACTGATTTTGTCGCGGTTGTTGTTTCCGGGGTATTTTGTTCGGACGTTTGAGGTTGATGCTTAACAGCTTCGCTTATAGGCAGAAAATAAAATGGGAACAGAAAATTCCCACTTTTATATTTTGTTACTCTGACATTGAGCCTGTAACGTTTTACGGAACGTTCATTAGCGTCGGCAATAATCTTTTCGAGTGTTGCCGACGGCAGCAGCTTCAGTTTTGTCCCGGCTTTGATAACAGCCTGGTTGTTGGTTATATCCGAGTCCGGCTCGAAGAACCATGCGTCATTACTGTCGGGACCGGCCAGTTTGCCGTCGATATATTTGAGGATAAGACCATCGGGCAGCAAAGCCGGCGGCGTGTTTAAATTCGGCATATCGGCGCCGGATGAAAGAACCATTATCAGAATTAACAGTTTCATGCTCATAGTACGGTTATTACAAGAAAAAACAATTTCCTGAGATTTTTTGATTTAACAATTATCAACAATTAATCGAACGGCCTGTTTTGGCTCGTCCACCTGTTTCACATGCCTGCCGCTGTCCGGGTCATCGATATTCAAAAGCTCTATAAGCGGCTTCCAGAATTCGCCTATAAGTATAATCGGTTTTGGTGATTCGAGAAAGCCTTTGTTTTTTAATTCCCATACCTTCGCCAGTTCCAGCAGTGTTCCCGTTCCGCCGGGCAGAACGATATAGGCCTGCCCTAACTTTATAAGTGTATCAAGACGCTCGTCAAGTGAGGCGGTAATAATTTCCCGGCTGACGTATCTGTTGGATTTGCTTTTGAAAGCAGAGCATGTGACTCCGATGATTTCACCGCCGGCTTCGGCCGCCCCTTTGGCTGCCGCGGTCATTGTGCCGCCGTACCCGCCGTTGGCGATTGTAAAGCCGGCAAGGGCCAATAGCTTACCCGTCTCCTGAGCCGATTCGTAAGTGGAATCTCCCGGCTGTGCCCGGGAAGTACCGAAAATTGTCACTATCTTTTCCGACATTGTTTTCTTTTCCCGCTTTATGCCTTTGCTTTTATAAAGTTTAAGAGACCTGCGGACAGCAGAATTTGCCTGTCTCGCATGGAGAGTTCCAGTTTGCCGATAAACTCGAA
>CAYVXS010000256.1:0-5203 GCA_964454885.1 uncultured Pirellulales bacterium | reverse complement strand
AGGACTGAGAAGAATTGGTGACAAAGTGGCATATGACGAGATGGTTCATATCCTGCATGGTGAGAACTATGGTGATTCTTTTAGAGTCGCAGTGTACGAATTGAATATGTTGAAGGACTATGATTCCTCTAATATTTTTATGGAAATTCTGAAGAAAGCTCCCGATCATGTCTGTGGAGATTTGATTGTGCCTCTTGTATCAAGAAACTGTGTGGAAGCCATTCCTGTCTTTGAACAAAGAATAGCAGAAGCATGTGATGGTGTAGATGGTTTACGTTGTCGGATTTGGGCGTCGGCAGCACTATGTAAATTAGGAAAAGATTATGACAAGAATGCAAAGATTGTAAGGGAACACTTGAGCAAAGAAGACAGCCCTCTCGCATCAGATGGTACGCCATATCGTGCTGCAGAATGGCTCAATGATGAAAAGACAGTGGATATTTTAATTTCAAGGTTAAAGAACGAACAGCCTAAAAAGTTTATTTTGAGGTGGTTGATACAGGCATTAGGTCGTATAGGAAACCAGAGAGCGTTGATGGAATTAAGGGCATCATTAACAAGAGTACCGCTTGAATTATTTGAAGATGTTGGAAATGCAATCGAATCAATTGGGCGCAAAAGTAAAGAAACGGTAATAGTAACAGAAGGGCAGGACATACAAATAGTAGCAAGATATCTCAGTAACCTCGGTGGTCGACAGAGTGCTTCTATGGCTACGCCGTTAGAGGCGCTAAAAAGAAAGAGCGAAAGCGAATTAGTTGTGACATGGTTGAGACAGCATCAAGATGTGGTTCCTAATATCATAAAACAGTCAGAATCTGAATGGAATCATAATGCTATAGTGCAATTTATGAGAATTGCACAAGTTGAAAATTAATAAGAATTATCGTTGTCTCCTTCCTCCTCGTCCTCTTCCTCCGAATCCTCCGAAACGGAAACCTCAGCCGCTAAGAACGCTTTCGGCCCGGCGATTGATATCTTCCGAGATATTCATGTCGAGAATTTTTTGAGCCAGGTCCCGGGCTGTTTGCCTGTCCATCCGGAGCATACTGGTTGCCAATTGAACGGCGGCAAGAGCCGCTTCTTCTCTGAAGTTTGCGTCTTTGAAAAGCTCCTGAAGTTTGTCGGAAACTTTTATAGCGGGCAAAAAAGCCATTGTTGAAATAGCCAGCCTTTTTTCCTCGTCGCGACGTGCATTATCGAAGGCATAGATGCAATCCGATGCTCTTGCTTCGAGCGGTGCGGATTCGCTGGTCTGGATTAGCTGCAATGCTCCTCGCGTCGCAAGGACATAGTGGGTCAGGGATGTTTTGGGATTTGAGGCGATGTCCAGCAGGATTCTGACCGCGTCGTAATCGGGCCAGTTGCTCAGCGTGCGTATTCCGGCATCGCATGTGGTTTCATCGGGAGATTTGGCCGCTTCGACGACGGTTGTTAGCGCCGCAGGACCGCCGAGAGAATTGAGAGAACCGAGCAGGGTTAGCCTTATTTGAGGTTCGGATTTTCCCATCTTCTCGGTAATATATTTTAGCGCACTTTCTTTATCCGGGGTCTTTGCCAGGACGGCCCTGAGTGTTGTGACACCGCTTCTGCGGGCCTTGTCACTTTTTGCCCGTGATAAAAGGTCAACCATAGTTTCGACATCCAACGAACCGGAGAAATTTGTCAGCGCCGAAAAGGCGGCGGCACTGATGTCCTGGTTTTCCTCGGTGGCAAGCATAAGCAGATTTTTAACGGCATCGGATATATGGCGTTCACCTAAAAGCTCGATTGCTATTACTCGTGACGGAACATCGCCGGTCAGAGCATTTGTTTTGATTAATGCTTCGATACTCGGGCCTTTCATTATCACCAGACCATTGAATGCGGCTTCTTTGTCCGGGCCTGAGCCTTTTACAGCTGTTTCGAATAAAGATTCCGCCGAGGTGGCGTCTGCGAGCATAGTTAATGTATCTATGGCCGCCATACGAACCGATTCGGCATCGCTTTGAAGCAATTCTTTCACATTTTTTACCGAAGAAAGGTCACCGCGGTCTCCGATTACGCCGAGAACCTCCACCTGGGAATTCGAATCCAGATCGGTGAGTATTTTTCCGAGTGCCCTGACCGGTTCCATACTCGGTGACACACGTGCGGCTTGAATTGCCAGGGAGCGGGTTTTCGGGTCGCTGTCCTTTATTATATCGACCAGCTCGCTCGCGCCTTTTTTGGGATCACAGATAATCAGGCCGTTAACCGCGGCGGCACGAATATTGAATAGATTCGGACTGTCGGGATTACCGGCTGATTTCGTGGCATTTTCATAAAGCGCCTCATATATTTTTCCCGCACCGGCAGTGTCTGTTTTTGCCATTTCCCGGGCGATATCGACAAGGCCCTGAGCGGCTTTCTGGTATATCGGGTTTGAAGGTTTGTCAATCACATCCAACAAGGCCTGTACACTATTTTTGTCGCCTATGTTCGCAAGGGCGGTCACGGCAGCGTCGGCTACTTTTGTATCCGGGTCATTAAGGGCCCGCGCAATCGGTTTTACGGCGGATTCCGCTTTTCGCTGGCCGAGGGAATTTATCAGGCCGATTTTCCATTGAGGCTCTTTGGCATTTGCCAGCTCTTTTAACAGGGCTTGCGTTGCAGATGGGTCCGGATTCTTTTCGAGCGCCTGCCTGGCATAATCTCTAAGATGTTTGTCTTCCGAAGAAAGAAGTTTCGTTAAGGCGGGTACCGATTCGCCTTTGCCGATTCGTTCGATTTGCCGCACGAACCAGTTGCGTACCGTCTCGGGCATTTCGGCCTGTTCGAGAGTTTTAATCATGACTTCGGCCAGCGCCCGGCGTTCGGTCTCGGCTCCGGGACGGCCGGCGTATGAACCCATGTCCTGTAAAATGATTTGAGGATTGTAACGTGATCTTACGTCTTCGGCCGACATAAGAGGCAGCAGGTAATCGATTGCTTTTTGATATGCCTGTGTTAGTTGTTGCTCATCACGCTGGGGAGCTTCCGCCTTGCCGGTCAACTGATCGATAAGCTCGTTTATTTCCTGGCCGTATGTTCCGACAGCCGGTGTGAGAATAATGAAGGATACGATCAGGAGATTGATAATCGAGAGTTTCAGTTTCATTTTCTTTATCCCTTTTAATTTATAAGCAGCAAATCATAGTGCGTTAAATTTCAAATGGTAGGGCAAGCCCCACCCTACGAGATTAAAGGACATAGGGAGCACGTCTCGGTCTGTCGTACCAGCGTTCGGCATCGGGATCGTTCAGGATTTTTTCCTCGACAGGATTCCATTCTATTGGTCGTCCCAGACGTTCGGCGATGCCACTGAGTTGACAGATTGTCGCCGTGCGGTGACCGATTTCGGCGGTACATATCGTTTTCTTTCGAGTTCGGATGCAATCGAGCCAGTTTCCGTCGTGGTCCCTTGATTCGTAGAGGTGAATCTCGTTCGGAAGCAGCGGGGCCTGGACCAACTCCTCGGGTATTGTGTCAATTTGATTATTCCTGCTGACCATTACCTCGCCTTCAGTGCCTATAAATCGGATCATGTGTCCGCCCGTATCGGGATAGTCACGCAGCACCTTGGTTCCATCGGCGTAGTAATGAGTTTGATACTGGTTTCCCTCGTAACCTTTGGGGACAAATTTCACCGGTCCGGAATCGTCCATTCCGAGCGCCCACTGGATAATATCGAAATGGTGCGCCCCCCAGTCGCCGTTCTTCCTGGAGCCGTATTCCCAGAACCGTCTCCAGCCGCCGCCGAAGTCACCTCTAACACGTTCATTATTGTAGGGATACCATGGCGTAGGGCCGAGCCAGCGGTCGTAGTCGAAGCCGTCGGGTATCGGCTCTTCGGGAAGTGTCATCGGCGGAGCGAACTGCCCGAGCCGGGTGTAGATGGTGTGGACTTTGCCGATCCATCCGTTGCGGACTATCTCGCAGGCCTTGCGAAACGCCCAGTTCGAACGCTGCTGCGAGCCGACCTGGAAGATTGTGCCGTATTGTTTGCATGCGTCACTGACCAGTCGCCCCTCGCGGATAGTTAGTGTCATTGGTTTTTGGCTAAAGACGTCTTTGCCGGACTTAATTGCGGCTAAGGAAATCGGTGCGTGCCAATGGTCGGGCGTACAGATAAAGACGGCGTCGATGTCCGGCCGTTCACAGATTTTTTCATACTCATTATAGGCATCACAACCTTTGTACTTTCCGCCGGGACTCGTATTGGAGTAAGCCATTTCGACGCTGTCTTTGGCACTTTGTAATCTATATCTGTCAACGTCGCATACGGCCAGGACCTGCACCTCGCTGCGGTCGAGCATTCCTCTCAGGTGGCCGCCCATTTGCAGCCCCATTCCAATCATGCCCATAGTGATACGATTACTGGGAGCGGCGGAGCCGAAGACTGTTGACGGGACAATTGTCGGACAGGCAATTGCCGCACCGAGAGCCGTTGCACCTCTTAAGAAATCCCTGCGGCTTTGTAAATGTTGCTTCTTCATTGATTCAGTTCTCCTGAATGGTACTGTTTGTATTCAATTGTTCGTTAAAGGACTCATAATTGTACCCTCGTGATGCTCTATATTCAAGAATACAATCAGGAATACACAAATATATTTGCCCTTTTTTATCATCTGGTGGAGGTTGAAAAATTCCCTTTTTCAAGAAAATACAGGGTAAATTACGGATTATTTCGAGATGGTCGTATGGGCGGCGTCGAACATCCTTATTCCCCCTGAATCAAGGTGGAGAATCAGACCTTTTTCGGGGTCGATTCCAGTGCAGTTACCGGTGAATTTCCTGCCATCGAATAATAGCGTTACGCGGTGACCTAACTGGATACTCAAACTTCGCCACCGGTCGATGACCTGCTGTTTGTTTTGTTCGGCTGTTTCGAGCCAGTGGTCGATCGAGCCGATAAGCCTCTTTGCCAGATGAATGCGGTCCGTAATCGAGTGACTTTCAATGTCGATGCTCGTTGCTGTCTGTTGTAGCTCGTCGGGGAAGTCGTTTTTTTGCTGGTGGCAGTTGATACCTGTACCGATGATAAAAGTTTTCCCGTTTTTGTGCGGTTTCGCTTCGAGAAGTATTCCGGCTATTTTTTTCCCGTTCAGCATTATATCGTTGGGCCATTTGATTTTAGCATATGACCTGGACGGCTTGCCTATGGCCTCGGCTACGGCAACGGCAAAGGTTAGTGAAAGCAGCT
>CAYVXS010000255.1:0-5205 GCA_964454885.1 uncultured Pirellulales bacterium | reverse complement strand
GGAGCTCGGCGCCCAGATCATCGCCGATCTGTTCGAGAGTGACGGCTGGGAAGTTAGATTCCTTGGCGGCGGATTGACAAATGACGATATCCTTGCCTACATAAACGAAAATTCTCCCGATATCCTTTTAATCTATGGCACCGCGCCAAAACAAGCACCCGACGTGCGGCGATTAATCGATACGATCAAGTCTGTCAATGCATGGCCGGATATGCGCATAATGGTCTCCGGTGGACTTTTTAATCGTGCCGAAGGTCTGTGGCAGGAAATGGAAGCGGATTTATATGCGGCCACTGCGGTTGAGGCCCTTAGTGTTGCTATGGAAGATAAGTCGAAACTACAGAATGAGCAGAGGACAATTAACAGGCGAAAGAGAAGACACCGGCTTGTTGAAGAAGAATTGTCGGTCCAGGTTTAATCGTCTCCGGTAGTATTTGGGCTATTTGTTATCAAATAGCCCTCCGGGACAACGAAGAACTTATAACCACCGAAGTCACTAAAGAAAATTCTGTCTCTGTTCCGGTCTAACCATTGCCGCCATTGCTCCGACGTCTCGAAAGCAAAGTCGGTATATCGTTTCAGAACAATTTCTGCCGTTTTCGATTTTTCCGGGTCATCGAGTAATTCGATTAGTCTATCGAGTGTTGAAATTTTACGGTTGGATGGGATTCCCAAATCCTTAAGTTCCTTATCTACCCGAAAACCACTTTCAATGTCCGAAAACTGGCGATAAATCAATTCGAAGTTATCGACGTAATACTGAACGATTTTATTTGGATCGTTCTTATAATCGTCTGAGAGTTCCGTCCCGAAGTTGCGCGGGAAAAATTTTTCATCCTTGATTTTATCTGCTACGGCTCCTAATCTAAGAGCGTCCTCACGCGGTGAGCCCTGACGTCGTACCAAGGGGGATTTACCTTCGAATTGGGCAATATAGCAGATACAATTGATAAATAAATTTTTACCGGCATCGGTCATTTGTGACGGCGGCGCCGAATATCCCCATTGCAGGAAATTGCCCTGACGTCCTATACCGACAGCACCATACTCCTTGCCTCCGTTTAGGCCAAGGACAAGTGCTTCCGCATCGGGAGAATCTTCGAAACCATAAGCACGAGAGACGACTCCACCATAGCTTTTGCCGCTATGCTGAACATACCAGATTTCCATTTTGTCGGGTATGTTGGATTCGACAGGGAGATGTCGGTCGTTATAGTTGCCCGGTGGTTTAATTAATTCTGTTTCCGGCCTGACCTTGTATGGATGGTTGAAAACTGTGTGTGTCATGGGCCCAACATGGGCGCCGTCGCCCATGCAGTTTCACAAATAGCCCGTTTTAAGGCTGAGATTATCGCATATAAAAGCTCCGGTGACACCGACCGTAACGACTGGTTGAGAAAAGTCGGGGGATATTCTGACTCTGGGAGACTTGAATCCGTCACCATCATAGTCAAAGATTGTTACATCGAAGTCTTTACTGTCATTTTCACGAAAAGTTTTTAAGTCGCCTGTTTGCACGGCTGCGAAATGCTTTGACAGAAAATCGGAAAAATCTTTCGCCCTGGCCGACTGGGGATTACTGATGTATAAAATACGTAAATCGGTTTTAGTCGTCGGTTCCGGCTCTGTTTCTCTTTTGCAGCTCCCAATAATGGCTATGACCAAGAAAAGCCACAATGAAAGGCACTGAAGGAAAAATGATCGTTTCATGTCGATTTTTCTCAGTTAAACGAATATTTTTTTATTTACCATTGAACATTATTATATATATCGAACATCAATCTGCCTAATAGAAATCCCGCAAAGGAGCAGGAATTTTACAAGTATCGATAATTAGCTAATTTTCAATGTAGTGGCCATATATTCAGTATTTTCTTTTACTCGGATAATGATTAAAGTATTTGCGGCTATAAACTCTATTTAATGCTTTTAATTATTAGGAACCTTAAACAAAAACGGGAGAAATGCAATGGACAAAACATACAACCGAAGAGATTTTCTCCGGCACAGTGGTACGGTTGGTGCCGGATTGGCCCTGGCAAACCTGGGTAGTTCAGTATCAGCTCGGGCGGAACAAAATCCAGCAATGAAATTCTCTGATGGAAAAACGTTGAAAATAGGTTTCGTAGGAATCGGTGCCCGTGGTTCGAACCTGTTTCATGTTCTTCTGGGGCTGGAAGGCCTGGAGATTAGCGCATTGTGTGATATCAGGGAAGATAGGGTCGAGCGTGCGCATCGTTGGGTTGTCGATGCCGGTCAGCCGGAGCCTTCCGGATATACAAAGGGAGATACCGATTTCAAACGCATGTGCGAGACCGAGGATCTTGACCTTGTCATAACGGCCACACCCTGGCAGTGGCATGTGCCTGTATGTGTCGCAGCGATGGAAGCGGGCAAGCACGCCGCTACGGAAGTTCCCGCTGCCGTGACACTGGACGAATGCTGGCAATTAGTGGAAGCTTCCGAAAAAAATAACAGGTATTGTATGATGCTGGAGAATTATTGTTATTTCCGCAAGACTATGACTATCCTGAATATGATACGTCAGGGTGTATTCGGCGAATTACTGCACTGTGAAGGTCGCACTCAGGAGGACTGGATAAGGGAACACTGGCACTTGTTTAATTCGGACGGCACGATCGGCTGGACGGGCGAACATCTTGCCACACGTAACGGTAATACCTATCCTACACATGGATTCGGTCCCCTTGGGATATGGGCCAATATCAACAGGGGCGACCGTTTGGACCACTTGGTTTCTTTGAGCAGCAAGGCTCGTGCTCTGAAGCTTCATGCCGAAGCGAGTTTCGACAAAGATCACGCCCTGGCAAAAAGAACGTATAACCAGGGGGACGCCAATATCACACTGCTTCGCTCGGCAAATGGAGTGAGCTTTACACTTTATTACGGCGCGCTTTCCCCCCAGCCATGGTCTCCGGAACACAAGGTTCAGGGCACTCTGGGTGTGTGCATAGGCGATATGTTTGACTATGGAGCCCAGAATGACAGATGGATACAGGCCAAAGTTTATGAAAAAGCCAGAGAAGCACAGATGCGGGGACGCTGGGATGCTTACTGGGAATATAACGAAAAATACGACCATCCGCTCTGGAAGGCTCTTGGCCCGGTGGCTAACAAATATCGATCCAGAGACTGGAGCGGCGCTTATGATTACCTGATGTTATATCAATTAGTCAATGCCCTGCGAAGGAACGAGGCTCCGCCGATGGATGTTTATGATGCTGCAACGTGGAGCGCAATCTCGGAATTGTCCGAACGCTCGGTGGCCAACAAGAGCAGCCTGCAGGAGTTTCCTGATTTTACAAAAGGCAAATGGAAGACCAATGCTCCGACGGATTTATCACAGGTGTGGAATGTATAAAAACCTGCTGTTCGTTCTTTTGATCATTGTTGTTTTTGTTTGTCTCGGGAGTTGTCACCGGAACTCCGAATCAAAATCTGCTGATAGTAAGCATCAACAAGAGACGGTTTTACTGACTTTCCATCTCGAGCTTAATCCGCAGGTTTACCAGGACAGCACATGGGGCGATCCGCCGCAGATTGCTATTTGGTTAAAAAATCAAAAAGACCAGAGTATTCGTACGGTCATGGTGACATTACGGACGGCCATCTGTGACTGGATTGGCAAAGTCGAATGTTCTGTTGCATTACCCTGTTGGGTAACTTTTTATAATCGACAGACCGGTACAAAAGGCCCGCCGACATGGGACAATCCTGTTGCCGAAGCTCTGACCTGTGCGACGCCGAAGGCATCTCTGTCAACCGCTATCGAAGTACCTCGTGGAACCCGATGGGAAGTTTTTGTGGAAGTGAACGTATCAGGCGATTTCAATGTAAAGTTCCCAAGTTTGTCGAACGAGGGTTTTACCGACAGATATGGGAATGGCCAGCCTTCACTTGTTTATCGTGGATATATCGAAGCGACTGATGGTTCGACGGCTCAGCCGGAGCTTTGGGGGCGGACGGATCAATATGAACCAACCGGCCAGATCATCACGGACCTGGATGGAATTACTACCGCATCGCAGATACTTCGGAAGGTGTTCGTATCATGCAGGGAAAAAACTAAACCATCAACAGCGAGAATGTGAGAAAAAAGGATTATTGGGGACCGTATTGTTGAAAAAATAGGGAATTCCGAAGATAATTTTCTGTGAAAATAACGGTTTTTAGCATTGGAACAGGTTTCTATCTGTAGTTTCTTTTTGGAATTTGCTCTTTCAAACCGGCAAAATTGGTTATAATAGCGGAAATTTTTAAATTTAACGCCTTTTGGAGACCGGAATGGTTGATTTTCGATTCCGGGAATCGATTGGCTTAAGAGGGAAAATTTCTAAAAAATAACGGAAAAATCGCAAAAAAAGTTCTACGAATGTGCTTTTTTGCTCCTTATAATGGGAAACAAAGCCCTATAACTCATAAATATAGTATTTACAGGTTATTATAAAAAGTTATTTATAGATAAAATCGCAAAAAAACCGTTATATTCTGTGTTAATGATGGCACTTAATATTAGTTTGAATACGTGTGACAACGATAGGGGCCCTATATGGATCTGCAGTTGCATCAGATCGAACTGATCAGGGGGGCTCAGCGAGGCGATAAAGAATGCCTCAACCAATTGGCCCAGCAGGCGCGAGAACGCCTGCGAACGTATGTCTTCCGTATGACTCAACAGGAAGACCTAACTCAGGAAATTGTACAGGAGAGCTTGTTAGAAATGTTTAAGGTAATAGGCAAGCTAAGAAAAGCCGACCGTTTCTGGCCCTGGCTTTACGGTATAGCCACTAATAAGCTGCGACGTTTTTATAGAACCGAATCGACGCAGCGCAGAGTGGCTGCTTCAAGCGTCCAAAATAAAGGGACGCTTAGAAGCCGTCAGGACGGCTTTGAAAATCTGGTTGGTGAAGAGTTGAAACAGATTGTTTCAGGGGCGATGAAAAAGTTGAACACGCGGCATAAAGCTATTCTGATTATGCGATGCTATGATGATATGCCTTATTCCGCAATTGCCGAGTCTATGGGCTGTAGCGAGTTTAGCACGCGAATGTTGTTTATGCGCGCTAAAAGAGCTTTGCAGAAGGAGCTTTCGCGTAATGGTTTTGGCAAAGGCTCTCTGCTGGCCGCTCTTGTGCTGTTTGGAAAGATGACAGCTCCGAGCGAAGCTGCGGCTGCACATATTTC
>CAYVXS010000254.1:0-5211 GCA_964454885.1 uncultured Pirellulales bacterium | reverse complement strand
ATGTTGTATAACGGGTCCTCGTTAACGTTTATCAGGAAAGGAAAATGAAAATGGCATCCAAATCACGTCGTTCGACCGGCAAGGCCGGTCAATCCGCAGTTAAAACAGGCGCTCAAATCATAGTCGATACTCTTGTTGAGCTGGGTGTTGAAACTATGTTCGGTTATCCGGGCGGGGTGGCGTTGCCTTTATTTGACAGGCTTTATGATGCACCGATAAATTTCGTGATCCCGCGTCACGAGCAGGGCGGCTGTCACATGGCTGATGCATACGCAAGGGCCAGCGGAAAAGCCGGCGTTATTCTTACAACCAGCGGCCCCGGAGCCTGTAATATAGTGACCGGCCTGGCCACGGCAATGATGGATTCTGTACCGATAGTGGCACTGACAGCGCAGGTTCGCACGGAGCTTATCGGCAACGATGCATTCCAGGAAGCCGATACGACCGGAATAACACGTCCCGTTACGAAATACAACAGCATTGTCAAGGATGTAAAGGATCTGGCTCGAACTCTCCATGAGGCGTTTCATATCGCATCGACCGGCCGGCCCGGTCCGGTACTGGTTGATTTGCCTGTTGACGTATCGGTTTCAAAATGCGGTTCTCACATCTCGACCGAGATGAAACTGCCGGGCTACCGTGTATCGGCCAAAGGACATGCCAAGCAGGTCTCGTCCGCTGCCAAGGCGATAAATGAATCGGCACGGCCGGTTCTTTATGTCGGGGGCGGTGTTATCAGTGCGAACGCGAGTGAGGAATTAAGAACACTTGCGGAAAAGGCGCATCTGCCGGTAACGATGACACTTTTAGGCTTGGGCAGTTACGACCAGAGAAAGGCGGAGTCACTTGATATGCTCGGGATGCATGGTTCGGCATACGCGAATTACGCCGTACAGGAGTGCGATTTGCTGATTGCCATAGGTGCTCGTTTCGACGACCGTGTTACGGGTAAAATCGAGACTTTTGCCCCTCACGCTAAGACAATACACGTTGACATCGATCCTTCGAGTATATCCAAGAATATCCGCGTAGATATTCCCGTTGTCGGTGATGCGAAGGTTATTCTCAACGAACTGATTAAGCTTGTCGAGTATCGTGAAAGGCAAGAGTGGTTTAAGAAAATCGCCGGGTGGAAGAAAAAGTTCGCTTTTCGTTACGACCAGAATTCATCGACAATCAAGCCGCAGTATGTTATCGAAGAGCTCTGTCGTCAGACTAAAAACGAGGCGATAATAACGACGGGTGTAGGCCAGAATCAGATGTGGGCCGCCCAGTTCTATAAGTTTGTCAAACCGAGGCAGTTCATAAGCTCAGGTGGGCTTGGAACTATGGGATTCGGTCTGCCTGCCGCAATCGGCGCACAGGTGGCAAAACCCGACGCTACCGTTATTGACATCGACGGAGATCACAGTTTTAATATGACCATGACGGAGCTTGCCACGGCGGTCGAGCACAATCTGCCGATAAAGGTTTGTATCCTGAACAACGGATATATGGGAATGGTCCGGCAGTGGCAGGAGCTTTTTTACGGGAAACGTTACTCCAAGAGCTATCTGAAGAATCCCGACTACGAGGCAATCGCCAAAGCTATGGGTGCGGTCGGTATGACTGTCGATAAAAAGAGTGATGTTCCGGGTGTCGTAAAGAAGATGCTTGCCGAGAAGAAACCGTGCGTCGTCGATTTCCGGGTCGAAGCCGAAGAAAACGTCTGGCCGATGGTTCCGGCGGGCAAGAGCCTCAGCGAAATGGACGGGCTTGATATATTGGAAAGATTGATCTGATTTCGATTTGAAAGTGATATTCAAAATGAAGCATATAATAAGCGCATTAGTTGAAAATAAACCCGGAGTTCTCGCTCACGTCGCGGGGATGTTCGCCGCGCGCGGATTTAATATCGATTCGCTCGTTGTCGGCCGGACCGAAGACCCGGACCTGAGCAGGATGACGATTGTTGTTATTGGCGATGACAGGGTCGTTGAGCAGGTCAGGAAGCAGTTGGCGAAGATTGTCCCGGTTGTTAAGGTCCAGGATTTTGTCGGCCAGCCGGTAGTAGCGCGCGATTTAATGTTGATAGTTCTTTCCGCCCCTCCGGAAAAACGGCCTGAAATTCTGGCATTGATAGAAGTCTTCAGGGCTAAAGTCGTCGATATCGGTCCAAAATACATAATGATTGAGGTCAGCGGCCCGGAAGCCAAAATCGAGGCCTTCATCAATGCCTGTAAGCCTTACGGTATTAAAAGTGTCGCCCGGACGGGAACTATCGCAATGCCGAGACAGTTTAAAGTGGATATGCGTACCGAAAAGAATTCCGACTGAGCCTGATTATTATTCTGCTCGAATTGATATTGACAGTATTAAAGTAACGGCGGGGCTGCTTATGTATGCTTTATCGCGGCCCCACAGTGCTCAAGTCGAAATTAACAAAACCTAAATCGAAGGCTGGCGAATCGTTTTGGAGGTTGAAATTGCCGCTGGAATAATCTTCGAATAGTGGGTCTGCAACTAACGAATTCGAATCGAAGCCATATTGTGATTTCCACCAGCTCAGATTCCAGTTCGGGTTTTCAGGATGAGTCGTATAAAATAAATTAAAGTCGGAACATTCCACGTTGATTTGTCCTTCTTCTTCGTTTACATAGAATAAATTGCTGTTTTCGTCGGTATTGTAAATAATATTGTTGGTAAAATGATTTCCCGGCAGCCCGGAATCTCTCGGGTCACTTGGTAATCTCGAGAAAGACATATCCCTGTAGTCGGAATCGATAAAAATGTTGTTTGTCACCGTGCTATTAAGAGACCTGTGCAGTTGAAGAGCATTATCCGTTCTGACGACAAGATTATTTTTAATGATAAATCCTTTTCCGCCTTCGTCGACGTAAATTCCCTGAAGAGTTCCCTCTCCTTTTCTGACGTGAAATTTTGTTCCTAAAATATCGTGGACGTAATTGTATTGTATTAAACTGCCCGGCTGATGTCCCGATACGTAAATTCCTCCGCCGTCGTTGAGCTCCGTCATTACATTATAGACTTCGTTATATTCGATTGTATTTATCAGCCATTCGTCCTCCCAGTTTTCTCCAAGGTCTTCTCGCTGTTTTATAGTCATAAGAACGATGCCGTCCAGGGAAACGTTATATACGATATTATGAGATATGGTCATATTCATTCCGTTTGTGCGAATTCCTACTCCTTCCCTGTTAACTACCCCGATATCATGAACAATGTTGTCGGAAATTATACAGGGAGTTCTGACCGAATTTACACCCGGTTCCTCATAGTTTATAAGGGCTATTCCCGCAGTTCCGATATCGTAAACCACGTTTCCGATAATGTTTAGGTACTCATTAAAATACCAGTATGCGCCGATTCCTGAATTCCCGATATGTTTAACGATGTTATTTTCAAAAGAACAATGCTCTGTTCGGTTAAATCTGATAGCTGGTAGATAATATATTCCTACTGCTCCGGCCAATCCGTTCCATCCTGTTTCGGCAAGTGACCAGTCGGTATAAGCGAAAGTTAAATTCTTAAAGGTGATGTATTCCGCATCAGTTAAAGTGATAAGCTGGTCCAAAACGGGGACAATTATTTCCGCCGAACTGATATCTTCTCCCGGCAGGGGATAATAATATAAATCTCCATTGATGTCTAAATACCATTCCCCAGGGCTGTCTAAACCCTCGAAAACATTTTCCACGAAATACCTTTTTTGATATCCGTAATACTCCCTGTCGTAGCCTTCGCCTTCTTTTAAAGACCCCTGAATATAAACCTTGTTACCTTCGACTCTGTCAATTTTCATTCTCGGGGCAATCCACATTATATAAGAGTACAGTTCGACATTTCTTAAATTCTTCCAGTTGGGATTGATGTCTCCTTCGTAAAAATAGAAAGATGTTAAACTTTCTTCGTCGGTTTCTTTGATCAGATAATAAGGTGTCTCGTCGGTTAAATCAGGCTCTCTGGCCCTTATTGCTCTTATATCGTTTACGAACAATGAATTGAATCTCAGGCTTCCGACATTTTTTTTGTATATTGTTTTGCCGTTATGCTGATATGGGCTCCACCCGGTATTGCCGATTTCAATCCCGCCGCTTATGATTACTTTGTCTCCCGGATATGCCTGATAAATATTCGGTTTGCCGTTTTCGCCGGAATCTCTTTGGTCGAATTCGATCGTATCAGAAAGCCTGTAAACGCCTGCCATGATGTTTACGACAGCTCCCTTGTAATTATGTTCGCGAATCTTGTCTCTTGCTTTTTCGATTGTTTTGAATGCGGTATTTTTTGTTATTCCGTTGTTGTAATCATATCCTCCGTTTGCATTTACGTAATATATTATCGTGGCAATACTATCCGATGCATAGATTGTCGAAGTATCGGTATCGTTAGTTGTAGCAGCAATTGGTAATGCGAAACTAAAAATTAACAGTGTTGTTGCAGGTAAATTCAGTTTGGATTTATTCATAATATTTTACTGTACGATAGATGTAATACGTAGTTCAAGGCAAGTGCGGGAAGTCTCTGAATGTTTGCAGTATTTTGTTAAATTGTGTTTGATACTTTTCAACAGAGCCCCTGATCCTAATATTCTCTGCCTGATATCCTATAAATCCTGTTCAATTTAATCAAGTGATATAATTATTTTTTCGCCATTATATTCGACGATTTTTTCTGGATTTTTGACAGAATCAATGCCGGAACCTTTACCCTCACTGACGATGACAATATGAAGCTTCCTGCTCTTTAACATACCCGGGAAGCCGCCTTTTCTATCTTCGATTGTCATTTGGTGATTTTTGTCGTCCCATTTGAAATCGATGGTGGAATAGAGGCCCTTCTCGTAATTGTATGTATCATTTTCATCTTCATATAAAGTAAAAGAGCCGTCTGCACCGGGATAAATTCTTATCTCTAAAGGATTAACGGACTCGGCGGCGTATTGAATGAACGGCCCCATGGGTAATATGGAACCGGCTTTGACGAATAAAGGAATTTCATCTATCGCAGAAGGGACCTGCAGAGTCTGGCCGCCAGAATATTTTTTCCCCGTCCAGAAATTGTACCAGTGCGGGCCCACAGGCAAATAAACCTTCCGGAATGTCGCTTTTGGCATGGTAATCGGATTCACCAGAATAGCCGGGCCAAACATAAACTGATCATCGATATCGAATACATGAGGATCATGTCTGAAATCCATTGCCAGGCCCC
>CAYVXS010000253.1:0-5233 GCA_964454885.1 uncultured Pirellulales bacterium | reverse complement strand
AACTCGCCGGTCAGGTACAAATCGGCCTTTGCGGCGATGACCAGATTTATGATTGTCCCGCACGTACCGGCACAAACTGCCGCTGTTTTAACCAATTTTTTCTCGTCACCGACCAGTCCGACGGCTTTTGTGCCGGTAACTTTTTTTATTTTTTCTATGATTTGTGTCATTTTCACAGGCCGGGCCAGTTCGCCGATCCTGCCTAAGCCGAATTTGCTTTGTTCGTTATAGAGTTTGAAGATATCAAAAGCCGGCGTCTCGTAGGGATGCGCTTTTATCATCGCTTCTATGACGGCTTCGAGTTTTTTGGCAGGGACGATTGTCTCGAACCTTATTTCCGGCACTTTTTCAAATTTATTTTTTTTGCCGATGGTGGGATTGGCGCCTTCCAGGGGCAAAAAAGTCCCCGTCCCTTCGGCGCCGAAGCTGCAGTTACTGTAGTTGCCGATAGCGCCGGCTCCCGCGGCGAAGACCGCGTTCGATACTTTCGCGAGCGAATCGGCGGGGACGAATGCTATGAGCTTATAATTGTCACCTTCAGGGTACTCGACATAATCGCCGATAGGTTTAGCGTCCCTGATGCCAATGATTTCAGCCAATCCGTCATTAACTCCGCCGGTGATAACATCGAGGGCCGTGTGTATCGAAAAGACGGCGATTCCAGAACGTATTAATTCATAAACAACTTCCGCGGGACCATCGGTTGTGATTTTTTTCAGGCCGTCCCAGATGACGGGGTGATAGCTGATAATCAGCTTGGTTTTGAGTTTTTTCGCTTCGGCAAGAACTTCCTTAGTGATATCGATAGTCAGCAGGATATTTTTAACATTTTTCTGCGGGTCTCCAATTAATAAACCCACGTTGTCCCAGCCCTGGGCCAGTTTTAACGGGATTATTTCATCGATTTTTCCGGCAATTTCATTTATTTTCATTCTCAGTCAATTCCTTTTAATCGTTGTATATATCTTTATTGTCGCCTTCGCCTCCCGGTTTGCCGTCGGCTCCGTAACTTATAAGGTCGAAGCTGCCCTGATTGACTTTTCCTTCGGGGACATATATGTATTTATTCCCCCAGGGATCCAGTAATTGTCTTTTTAATAAATATGGCCCGTCCCATTTATCTTCAAGCTCTGCAGGCGGTTCTATCAACTCCTCAAGTGAAACGGGATATCGGCCACAATCATAAAAGAATTGTACTATTGCTGCTTCGACGACCGCCATTTTTGGCTTTGTCAGTTGTTGATCGATGTTGTCTTGTTTTTTACAACCTCCTGTCGTGGTATGTAATAACAGAATTATTCCAAGAACAAACATTTTTATTATTGATATCTTCATTTTCTTGTCCTTTCCTGTGTTTTTGTTGGGCGGCATTGGTTGTCTATCAGTTCTTCGAATTTTTCCCTGAGTTCCTGTGTCACAGGCCCGGGCTTGCCTTTGCCGACAATATGTTTTTCCACGCTGATGACCGGCATGACCTGCATTATAACATTGGTGAGGAAAATTTCATCGGCGGCGAGTAAATCGTCAATGGAAAGATCTTTTTCGACGAGTTTTATGGAATTCTCCTCTGCGAGCCGGCAGATTGTCTTTCTGGCGACACCTGCAAGGACCGGTGTTTTGAGAGGTGGGGTGTAAAGCGTCGAATCTTTGACTAAAAATACATTGCTGACGCAGCCTTCCGCCAGACGATTATCTGTTGTGAACCATAGCGCTTCGGCGGCTCGTTTTTGATGGGCTATTTTTAAGGCAATCATCCGCGAGTAATAGCTTGTCGTTTTATGGCCGCAGGTCGGGTCGTTCGGATTTTGTCTGAAGGGACAGAGTACGACAAGGACACCTTTTTTGTAATATTCGGGCGGATAAGGCTGTAGTTTGGCTGCGGTGATAAGAAGTGTCGGTTTTCTGTCCTCATCCGGTAGGGACATCGGCCCTCCGGTCAGTGTCAGCCGCAGACGGGCGTCGGTCAGTTTGTTTGCCTGCAGGACCTTGTTGACGGCATCGGCGATATTTTCTTTTGTATATGAAATATCTATAGATAAAACATTCGCGCTGAAAAACAGCCTGTCTAAATGGTCCGCCAGGGCGAAGACTACGCCGTTGTAGCTTCGCATCGTTTCGAATAGTCCCGTACCGTATAAAAAGCCGCTGTCGGTTGCGGATATGCAGGCCTTATCAATATCGATGAGTTTGTCGTTTAGAAAAATTTTTTCATTCATAGTTTCGTATTGCCTAATAAATTATGCACAACGCATGACGCAGTTTATTCCCGCCAGTAGCGCTCTTGCTTTTACGATTGTCTCCTGCCATTCTTCTTCGGGGTCGGAATCGGCGACGATGCCGCCGCCGGTTTGGGCATAGGCTTTTTGGTCCTTGATAATAATCGTTCGTATTGCGATATTCAGGCAGACACTGCCGTCGATGCCGATGAAACCGATACTGCCGGTATAAACGCCTCTGGCTGTAAGCTCGGTTTCGTCGATAATCTCCATCGAGCGGATTTTCGGCGCTCCGGTAATCGAGCCGCCGGGGAACATCGCTTTTAAAATGTCGCAGAAGGTGACATCGTCCCTGAGCCGGCCGGCCACGGTTGCCACGGCATGAAATACCGTCGGGTAACTTTCAATTTCCCTGGGCTGGGCGACCTTTCTTGTTCCCGGCACGCAGATTTTTGCCACATCGTTTCTTTCCAGGTCGATAATCATATTCAGCTCGGCCTGCTCTTTTTCGCTGTAGAGCAGGTCATTCAAGTTCTTTTTATTTGTTTGAGCCGACTGCGGCTGTTTATAAATATTTTCATCGAGGTGCTGACGGGTGCCTTTAATAGGTTTGGTCTGGATAATCCCGTCTGTGACGGTTACGAACATCTCGGGCGAAGCGCTGATAATATGAAAATTTCCCCCGTCGATATATGCTGCGTAAGGGCTCGGATTGTAGAGGTTTTGCCAGTGGAAAAGGTCTATCGCGTCGACATCGAAATCGCTCTCGAATCGGCGAGAGAAATTTATCTGATAAACTTCGCCGTCGTATATATATTGTTTTATTTTATTTATCGACTGCAGGTAATATTCCTTGCTCATGTTGCATTGTACCGTCGAAATGTCCGTGTTGTCTAATTTTTCGGGAGCGGGGGGGTGAATTTCGATATTTTGTGCTTCGGCCAGCAGATGTTCAAGCTCTTCTAATTTTCGCTCCGTGGTTTTTGTGTCGCCGGGTATCTCCAGGGTGAGCAGCCGGAAGGTATTTTTGAGATGGTCGTATGCAATTACACAATCGTAAAAGTATAATCTGATTAAAGGCATATCGAGGTCATCGACGACTGTTTCAGGGAGTTTCTCGATGAACCTTGCAAGCTCGTAGCTGAAAAAACCTATCCATCCACCGAAAAAAATCCCTTTCGGCAGTCCCATATTCATTGCGGAATTGTCGAATTTGTATTTCGATAAGCAATCGCCTAACTTTTCGAACGGATTTTTTTGCCCCGTTGTTAATTCGAATATTTCTTTTGGTTCCGCGGCCCAATAGCTGAATCTGCCTGCATCGATCCTGGATGAATTTGCGCCGAGAATCGAGGCCGATTTTCGCCGGGAAAATACCTGGCTAAGACCGGGTAAATTCGCCGGTGCGGCAATACTCCTGCAATGCAACCGGCAAATGATACATTTATCGTTTACTGTAACTGTCCCTGTCATCACAGCTCTTATAACATATTTATATTAAGCTCAAAAACCGTTTCTTATTCCGTCCAGGTGTTTTTTTGCGTCCGGGACCATCTTAAAAAATCCTTCGAGCTTGTCACATGCATATTCATCGCAGTACGCGCAATTCTGGATATTTTTCTGTTTTCCACATTTTCTTATTTCGCAGACGTGGCAATGGCCGATGTGACGGTCACTGTCCGAGATGCAGCCGTCACAATTAATATCCGCAGGTTTCATATCGATGTGGTATTGTTGCGACCAGAGCCGGGCTACTTCAGTCCTTTTTTCGTCGTCGTCGTTTTGTGTAGCAATGAATGCACCGCATTGACTGCAAATCAATCCGCAAAAACCTGTCATCTGACTCATTTTGTCTCCTTTGTCTCAATCGTGTATAGCCACCATCTTGTTTTGTTTTGGCCCTTTGATCTTGCCTGCCGCTCGAAATACAATGTCATTATCAGGCTGTCGGCGGTTCTGATTTTATACCAGTGTTTTCGCAGGTACTTCTCATCACTGCCGCTCCTGCAGGGCCCCGTTTCCTTCCAGGCTTCGAGCACTTCTGCGACCGCATATTCCGTATCTCTCCAAACGAATCTCTCGGGCAGACCCGGCTCGCCCCTGGTCATCGCAGCCGTCCGGAATGTTTCGGCGAGGGGCTTTATCGGCTCGCTGATAAATTTCTCATCCATTTTTTTCATCGCAGGGTCTTGAATTCCTCGATAATTTCCACCGACGAGGAAGTGCCTATGCGTTGAGCCCCGGCTTCGAGCATATCGAGGGCCTGTTTTGCGGTTTTTATTCCGCCGGCCGCTTTTATTTTACAGTTCGGCGCCGATTCTTTCATCAGTTTTATGTCCTCGACGGTTGCACCACCGGCCGGATTCATGCCTGTGCTCGTTTTAATAAAATCTACCCCGACGTCCTGTGCAATTCGGCAGGCGAATATTTTTTGTTCGATATCGAGGGCGGCCGATTCGATAATCACCTTGAGAACAACCGCCGGCTTCATAGACCTGCAGACTTTCAATACCTTGTATAGCTGGTCCGACAGATACTTTTCGTCACTGTCGATAATTGCCGCTAAGTCGGCGACCATGTCGATTTCGTCGGCACCCGCGTAAATAGCATCTTTTGCCTGGGCGACCTTGATTTTAGTCGAATCGGCCCCGAGCGGCAGACTAACAACCGAGCCGACAGAGACCTTCGAACCGACCAACATTTCCGCTGCCCATGGGACCCAGCGTCCGTTGACGCAGACCGAATGAAATCCGTAGTCCTTGGCCTGGCGGCATAATTGTTTTATCTGCTCTTTTGTCGCCGTGGCCGATAGCAGTGTATGTTCGATACAACCGGATAATTGTTCCAATGAGACGGTCATATTTTTGTATATCCTTTCTTATCGAAGAAATCAGAAGCTACACCGACATCGTTAAATACTTTTGTTGCGGTTTGCGTGACAAAAACGGAAGGATTTTGTTCGGCCGTCCAGATGACATATACTTCTTTGCCTGCCTCGTGGGCATGCTGGAGCTCTC
>CAYVXS010000252.1:0-5245 GCA_964454885.1 uncultured Pirellulales bacterium | reverse complement strand
GAACGCAAAACAGGAAAGAACGCGGATTTTTTGTGAAACATTTTGTAAGCAGTAACGACTATTTTATAAGGGATTTTGTAATTTGAAATAAAAAGGGAAAATTAAAGGATCACGGAAATGGAAAATGACAATAGTGTAAAAAGAGTATCTTTGAGTTGTTTGTTGTGCATGATGATGCTTTTGGCCGGATGCTGTGTCTATGTCGGCAGTTGTGACATGCAGGCGAAATACGAGAAAGTAGTTCATCTATCAATGCCTTTGTCACCAAGCTCGGGTTTCGAGACCCAGACCCATAACGGCTCAATCACAATCAAAGGCTCCGATGTCGCCGATTGTAATATCGTCGCAACTATCGAGGCGAGGGCCAGAACCGAAGACGAAGCTTTTGAATTGGCCGAGCAAACGGAAGTAAAATTCGAGCGTATGGGAGACAATCTGGTTTTGAAAATTAAAAGACCGGAGAATCTGATAAACCGCTCTGTGGGTGTGAGACTGGATTGTGTTGTCCCTAATCGGGTTAATCTGAAGCTTTCCAGTCACAACGGCGCGGTGAAGATTAATGATATTACCGGCGGGATCGATGCCACAACACACAACGGTAAGGTCACTGTCGAAAATATTACGGGTGATATCGATCTTGTAACGCATAACGGCGGCGTCCATTGTGAACAAATCACCGGTGATGCCCAGCTTAGGACACATAACGGTAGTGTTAAGGTCGAATATTCCGGGGCCGCCGAATCGGATTGTGATATATCTGTTGTCACTCATAACGGCAGTATTGAACTGACCGCACCGGCAAACTATTCGGCTCAGGTCGAGGCTTCGACACATAACGGCTCGATTAATACTGATTTGCCCATAACCGTCACGGGAAAAGTCGGCAAGAGTAAACTGACCGGGACAATCGGTAACGGCGACGGAAAGCTTTACCTCGAAACCCATAACGGTTCGATCAGACTGCGTTAATAAAAATTAAAGATATAAGTGTCTAAAGTGAGCTAAAGAGTACAGATAAGAGCACAAGCCATAAGTGCACAAGTGAATAAATATTAAATATCTCTTGTACTCTTATGCTCCTGTGCGCTTGTGCTCCTTTTTCTCTTTAGACACTCAAACTATATTTTCATTTGCTCCGAAAGCCTCTTCACGCTAAAATCTTGCCGTGATTAAAAGAAGAAAAACCAAAATTGTCGATGTAGGGTCGGTTAGGCTCGGTTCCGGGAGTCTCATCGTAATCCAGTCGATGACGAAAGTGCCTACGGTGGATATCGCCCGGTGCGTGAGGCAGGTGAACCAGCTTGTCCGGGCCGGTTGTCAATTGGTCAGGATCGCCGTTCCGCGAAGGGCCGATACCGAGGCCTTTGCCAAGATTGTCCAGAAAGTAAAAATTCCTCTTATTGCTGATATCCATTTCAGCCCGGACAGGGCCGTCGAAGCCATCGAGGCCGGCGCTGCAAAAATCAGGTTGAATCCTGGAAATATAAAAAATAAAAAAGATATTCTGCGAATCATCGACGCCGCTAAAATGCACGGGATTGCCATCCGGGTTGGTGTCAACGAGGCAAGTGTAGCGGACTATCAAAAACATCCTGTTCCAGCTCAAAAACGCGTCAATTTAATGCTGGAAGAAATGAAAAAATACATCCGGCTTTTCGAGGACTGCAATTTTGACCGGCTGGTTCTCAGCGCCAAAAGCAGCGATACATTGAGAACGATTGAAATCAATCGTAAAATTGCGGATCATTTCGATTACCCTATCCATCTTGGCCTGACCCATGCGGGTTTGCCGGAAGATGCCCTGGTGCCATCCGCGGTTAGCCTCGGCACTCTGTTAGCCGAAGGTATCGGTGATACGATAAGAGTCAGTGCCGCGGGGGATCCTGTCGAAGAGGCAAAAATTGCACAAAAGATTCTAATGTCACTTGGTCTTTGCAAACGTTCGGGCCCCGAGCTTGTAGTATGTCCGACCTGCGGACGAGCTGAGATCGATGTCGTTAAGATGTCTCGCAGGGTACGAAAAGCCATACAAAACATTGACAGGCCGCTTAGAGTAGCCGTAATGGGTTGCATCGTTAACGGTCCCGGCGAAGCCGCCGATGCCGATATAGCACTGTGCGGAGGCAGGAACAAAGCTTATATTTATCGCAAAGGTAAAAGAGTTTCGATTGTGCCGGAATCCGAAGCCGTATCCGCTCTTTTAAGTCAGTTGGAAAAACTTTGATAAAATGTTAAAAAATGCAAACGCGGATGAATCTTTAGATACGCTGGGAACAACATTCAAAAGATTTTGTATTGCAGTAATTTTCAGTATCGCCTTCGGATATATCGAAGCGGCCGTCGTTGTTTATCTACGTGAAATTTTTTACCCCGACGGATTCGGTTTTCCCCTTTCCATATCTACCATCGATTCTGTTAGCAGAAGACTTCTACTGACCGAAGTCGGAAGGGAAGCCGCAACCCTGGTTCTAATCCTGACGGGGGCGTGGTTGTTCGGCCGGAATCTTCGGCAGAGAGTCGCTTACTTTATGACCATCTTTGCCGTCTGGGATATTTTCTATTACCTCTGGCTAAAAGTCCTTCTCAACTGGCCGGCTTCGATTATGGACTGGGATATATTATTCCTGATACCAGTACCCTGGGCGGGTCCTGTGCTGGCCCCGGTTTTGGTTTCTATAGTGATGCTTGTATTTGCTATGGTGATACTCTATTGCGATTACCGAGAAAAGCCGATTAAAGTGACTTTATACGACTGGCTTGCAATATCGGTTTCGGCCGTGATCGTGATTGTTTCTTTTTGTATTCCCGGACCACATACCGACCGGCAGGATTATGCTTCATACTTTTATTGGCCGTTGTTTTCCGCCGGTATGTTGTTTGCGGTATTGATATTTGCAAAATGTCTAATGAAGTCGAGGTGACTTATAAAATTAATCACCTAATCAGATACTGGAACCTTCATTATTTATCCGGTTATAAATTATTATCCGATGCTCTGACGGTTCTTCTGTTATATCTTTGCGGCTCGTCTTCGCTTCTATTCTGGGCGAATTCTTCGAACTTACCGAATATCATCTTTCCTGCTGATGTCTGGAGCGAGCTTGTTATACTGATAACCAGGTCCTTTCCGATTTTATTTCTGCCGCCTTCGACAACGACCATTGTACCGTCATCGAGATATCCGATACCCTGCTCCGCTTCTTCACCGGGCTTTATAATCTTGACTTCCATAGTCTCGCCGGGCAGGGCGACCACCTTGAGTGAGTTGGCCAGGTCGTTAATATTGACGACATCGACATCACGCACCTGTGCGACCTTGCTGAGATTATAATCTGTTGTTGCCACACGTCCGTTCCTTGCCTTGGCGAATAATAACAGCTTGTGGTCAACGCCCTTGACCTCCTCGACTTCGGGAATAACGGAGTCGTCGATCTCCACGTCAATGCTGGGATCGGACTGCATACTGTTGAGCACGTCGAGTCCCCGTCTACCGCGGTTACGTTTGAGCTTATGGGCGGAATCCGCAATTAGCTGCAGCTCGCTGAGCACGAAACGCGGGACAACCAGCGGGGCATCGAAGAGACTGCTGCGGCACAAATCCACTATCCGGCCGTCGATGATTGCCGATGTGTCCAGAATCAGTGGACGGGCGCCTTTGGTCTGCTTGGCAAATTCCACATAAGGAATTACAAACCGCACGTCATCCTTGGTTCGCATCACGATGCTGATGGTCAGGTAGCATATACATATTCCCATCGTCCATTTAATGGCTGTAATTGCCATTTGTGTTACATTAATTCCGAATGTGACAATTATCATTTCTACTACCGGTGCCAATACCCAGCTAAAGAGCATGCCGACTAACAGACCGAAAAACACACCGGCCAGAGCGGAGAGTTTTTTCTTCGGCGTGAAAACATCCAGCAAAAGTACGAACACCAGCATCCCGAAACCACTCCAGCTAACCGTCAACAGGTTGGTGTCGAATATCTCGTTGGATGGTTCCCCGGATTCGTCAAGTGTCATTCTGGTCGAACTGATATTGACGAATAAAACAGCTACGACAACGATTACAAAAAGAGCTCTGAAAATCCATAATAACTTCATAGCAGTAAACCTCCCTATATAAATTATGAATAATAACTACAACTATTGTACTCTGTCCGAGCATAGTTATCAATAACCATTTTATTCATACTAATAATACCACTTTCAGGATTATATATAGCAGACTTTGCATAATAATTTTTTCAGGATGGATCGTATTAGTAAATCAATATTATACTATATAACCTTAATATAATCATTTTTATTTGTCTTTCTATGATGTAAAAAATCTTGACAATACGAACTTATCGGCAATAAAATCGTATATAATACACATAAAATATGTTTTTAACCTTTCGTCATTTTATTGATATATGGAACTAATGAATTGGAGGCCGAAATGCAGATTAATAATCCCGGGCGTAATGTAGTTTCACGTTATTTTATAGTATCCACTTTATTTATTCTGACTTTTTTATCCCCTGTATATGCCGATAGCAACAGTAAAGAAAGCATCGCTGCTCTTAAGCAGATGGGCAAAGCCTTCGCTTCGATTGCCGAGAAGGCCTCGCCTTCAGTAGTAGGAGTGAAATCCTCGAAGACCGTTACCCGTGAAAGTCTTCAATCGCCTTTTGATGATCCTACCGGGGACGATTTCTTCGATTATTTCTTCCGTCGCTCTCCGCGTCAGCGTCAACAACAGCAGCGCAGATACCAGGAGCCTCGAACAGCCCAGGGCTCGGGTTTTATTATTTCCGCCGATGGTTATATCCTGACAAACAATCATGTGGTTGACGGGGCTGATAAAGTCGAGGTCGAGCTGACGGACGGACGAACTTTCACCGCGGAAATTAAAGGAACAGAATCCGAATCGGATGTTGCCGTCCTTCATATCGATGCCAATGATCTGCCTTACCTCGAACTGGCTGACTCCGATAACCTTGAGGTCGGCGAATGGGTTCTTGCCATTGGTAATCCTCTCGGCCTGAGTCACACAGTGACGGCCGGTATCGTCAGCGCCAAGGGAAGGGCGGGATTTGGTCTGGCGGATCTCGAGAATTTTATTCAGACCGACGCCGCAATCAACTTCGGTAATTCCGGCGGACCTCTTATAAATCTTGACGGCAAAGTTGTCGGAATGAATTCCGCGATTGCAGGTTCTACCGGTAATATCGGAATCGGCTTTGCAATACCTATC
>CAYVXS010000251.1:0-5248 GCA_964454885.1 uncultured Pirellulales bacterium | reverse complement strand
ACATTGGTCAGCATAGGACGCATCTGCTGCCAAAGATTCTCACGGGCCAAAAGAAGATAAACAGTACCTACACGCTCGGTATAAAAGAAATAACCGTGACCGAGACCTTTCTCTCCCTCGTCGGTCAGACTTATTTCCATAATCGTGCGATTTTTATCGACGGTGGAATTAATATCCTTCGCCTGTAAATCGGGAATTTCCTCCCGGAACGCCGTCATGCACACACTTGCGAGGGTAACAGAGTCGGTAATGTATTCACTTACAGGAAATGTCATAAAAACGACAACCGCGTTTTCCTGCGGTTCCATAACCATCACGGCGTAACCTCCATGGTCGAGGTCCTCTTCCTGTACAATCCACCCTTTTGGCTTATACAGCATTAGCGTGCCTTTGGGAGACTGGTATTTCTCCAATGCAGGCTGAGCCTTTGTTTGAGGTCCGGCAGCGGACGCTTCTATCTTTTGGCCGCAAGCAGGGCAAAACTTCGCATTCGCCGGCAGCTTTGTGCCGCATTTCGGGCATACAGTCGGTACTGCGGGACGAGTAATCTTAGCGCCGCATTGCGGGCAAAATTTTGCACCGGCATCGACAACCGCGTTACACTTGGGACAATGCATTTGTGTCGGTGTGATTTTCTTGTCATTCTCCGGGCCCGGAGCCGTTTGTTGTGCAGCCCGTACTTCTGCGGAAGTCAGCGAGGCAACCATCTCCTGTCCACCGGCCCGGATGACCTGGTGAACCAGTCCTTTCCCGTCAGCGTAATAATTGTCGGAAATCATTGGCGGCTGACCAGGCATGTTCATGCTGCTGCGAATAACAATGCATTCGAAATTCCCGAGTGGTGTCTCAATAGGCTCGGTGCCTACCGACTCGAATGCCACCATCATGTCCATCCCGAACTGATTAATCGATGCCGTCCAGCTTTGCCCCTTCACGAAGGGCAGCTTTATACGCAGAACGGGTTTTTCATATTGAACTTCCTGCCCCATGGTTTCCGATTTATAAGTCTTTAAACCCTCGGAATCAAGTGCCATATACTCCCGGCTGGTCTGCATTCCCATATTAGACTCAACAATGGCGCAGCGAACTCCGTTCACATTTTCAAATCCTGTCACCTCTACCGTCATCTGTATACCGTTCGAGATGTTATATGACCACTGATTCCCTTCGGTCATAGGAAAATAGTCTGCAGCTTTGACCGGGGAAACCATCACCAACAAAACAATAACGAATATCAGTAATAAACGCATTTTTTCCCCTTTCTTTTTTGTTAATACACTTCTTTATAGTTGTCTCAATGCGAGCCTGCAGCAAATGGATTGAAAAATTGCGGCAGAAATCAATTAATAAAAAATAAAGTTAGAATTTTACCCGATTGTTTAGAGTAATGTCAAGAGCGTTCATCCGCTCGTTCCGAATTGTCCCCATGTGAGTTATATAATACAGGCAGAAATATCCTAAGTTAGGAATGTAGCAAACCGAGGCATTTCCAGTTCCATAAAGGACTTATTCACCGATAACTCGTCTTATTGCCTGACGGCACCGGAATCGACAGCAAAATTGTCGAGCCAGGCGTCTTCACCTGTAAGGGCCATCCCCTCACTGCCCCCGGACAGGATGACATAAACAGAATCACTTTGCCAGCGGCCGTGAACCAGCCCCGTTACCGTCCACATCGCCTTGTCCTTGCCGTAACCGGAACTGCTGAAATACAGCTCATCCTTATCAGGATTGTACGAAAAATACAGTGTCCCGTTATCTAAGAATCGGTCGTTAACTTCCTCTCTGACCCAATCTCCGTCGCGGATTTCATAGAGAAAGAATGGTTCTTCATCGAACGCCCCTACCTCGAATTCCGCCCACTTCATGGCGGACGGGTCCAGGCTCGGAACCACGCCGATATTAACTCGTCCGTCCCCGATGCCAACCTTGCTGTAATGGAAATCGACACGAAGGGAGAATTCTTTTGTTGCATCCAATCCCCAGCCGTCGCCGACATAAATTGAATCTATATCTTCATTCGCACCTGTGGTATTAACCTCCAGCCTGCCGTTGGTTTCCTCTAACCATGCCAGGTCAGGCTCTATCTCAAAAACCGACCATAACGGCTCAGGTTGGCCGTCCTCGAAGTCGTCGGCCGGAAGCTGCCACCTCAGCCGCGGATAATCACGCCTGTCCAGAATCCACCAGATATCGTTAGGTCCGTTTATCGTCTCGCCCACAAAGTCCCACCCGGCGAATATGAATGTATTGGGATCCATCATCTGGGCCGTGGTCTTACCTTCACCACCGGCACTCGTTGTCTGACCGCTGGTTTCAATATCCCAGAAGCAGTCTATTAAAAAACCGTTATCGGGGAAATTCTCACCCACAAAACCTCCGACATTTGGGCCTTCACCTGTGACCATGCCGGTACTGTAGCACATCGTGACAATATCTGTGTTATAACCTATGAGTCCGCCGACAACTTTTTTGCCGGAGACATCCCCGGTACTATAGCTTGTTGTGATATTACCGGCGTTGAAACCTGCAAGTCCGCCTATTTTCTGATTTCCGCCGGTTACGACAACGCTACTGAAACTCTCGGTGATATCACCATTATTATTGTATCCTACAAGACCGCCGAGATAGGTATCTCCCGTGACTATGCCGGTGCTGTAACTCTTGGTAACACTTCCATGATCGTTATCACCGACGAGGCCGCCGATAGCATAGTAAGAACCAATTATATTTACATCCACCACACCTAAGTTTTTAATCTGGCCCCCGTGGCCCAGTTTACCAAACAGGCCCAGATAGCTCTTGCCTGTGATCGTAAGATGTGAAACTTTATACCAGCTGCCGTCAAAGACGCCGGTAAATGATATTCCCGGAAACAAGTATCCATCACCACCGACATCCGAAGCAATCACTGCCCTGTCGAAGATCTTGCCGTTGGGAAGGTTCGGGTCCAGGTCGATATCGGCGGTCAGGATGAAGTGCTTATCGTAATCATCGGTATTTTCGCCGAGAGCGATCAAATCCTCCGCCGTTGCGATTTGGTAGGGGTCCGCTTCTGTCCCTTTGCCGCCGGCATATTTAGGTTCGGGCTCATTACAAGAGACTGTTTCCCACGTCCATGCGCTCATACCGCCCTGCATGTCATAGACTAATGTGTAGCCTTTCGAGTCCAGGAAGTTGGCGGCCTGGTTGCTCCGGCCCCCGCTTTGGCAGACCACCAAGATAGGACCATTTACAGGAAGTTCTTCATATCGAGCCTGCAATATCCCTGAATTCCACGGGTAGTTCAGTGCACCGGGAATATGTCCTCGATCACAGTATTCGTATTCTTCCCTGACATCGACAATAGTAAGATTCTCTGTTGAATCAATTAAATCTTTTGCCTGCTGGGCTGTTATATCGGTATGGGAAGAAAAGCAGGGAATTGCCGTAAACAAAGTCACACTTGTTAAAAACAGCACACTTCTGAGACTTATCATCTTGATAGTCCCTCCTCCCCCCCCGTTCTTGAATAGTAATAATTATAGTTTTTTTACATCTTTTATATTCTTTAATATATCAAATTGGTATTACTAATGTCAAGAAATAAAGGCACGGGATTCGAGGCATTCACCGGGCTTCTTTTGATTTGCTTTTGCGGGTAAACAGATCGTAAAGAACCGGTATAATAATCAGGGTTAATATACCCGAGACTAAAATGCCACCCACCGAGGCGACACCGACGCCGTTACGCAATTCGGCGCCGATTCCTTTACTAAGAGCGAGCGGGAGCATTCCCAGAACAGCCGCTAAGGTAATCATTGCAATCGGGCGAAATCTCTCGCACGCGGCCGTAATCATGGCCTTGTGAATGGGAATTCCCTCGGTGACATGAACATTGAACTGGTCCATAATCAGGATGGCGTTATTAACAACGATTCCAATCATCATCACCGTACCCATCAGCACGAACATCGAAATACTCTCGCCGGCTATGGCCAGCGCCCACATAACGCCGATCAGGCCCAGCGGCAGTGTCACCAGAATCAGCCAGGGCTGCTTAAACGATTCCAATATCGCCGACAAAGTAAGAATAACAAGAACAACGGCGATAATACCGGCCTCGCCGAATTCGGTATTGGCCTCGGACATTCTTTCGTACATGCCGGTAAAACTATAATCGTTGCCCGGGGGAAAATGTCCCTCCGAATCGATTTGACTGCTGAGAAGATTTACCGCGGTACCCAACGGCATACCAGCTCCGAGATTGGCCAGGACCTTCGATACTCTTCGCTTGTCTTTACGCGTTATTTGTATAGGGGCAATGCGCTGTTCGACCCGCGCAAGATTGCTCAGGAGTATCGGCTTGCCTGGTACGGCGGGAAATAAAAAACGCCCCACCTGGTCTCTGCCCTCTTCGTCCGCCAGCTCGACTACGATATCATAATTGCGGTCGCCCTTTTTGAAAGTCCCCGCGTCCAGTCCTTCGAGGTTGGCGCGTAAAGTCATGCCAAGCCCGACGGCCGGTATGTCAAGATCGGCCAATACTGCACGATTCGGTACTACAGCAAGCTCGGGTTTTCCGGCCCGCACAGTTGTATCGACATCGCTAAATCCCTCAAGCTCTTCCGCAAGTTTCTGTGTGCGAACGGCCAGCTTGTCAATAACGGCCAGATCCTCACCGGCAATTTCCAGCTCGATATCCTGAGACTGGCCGCCGATAATGGACGGCTGACTTACGGTCACAATACATTCCGGGTAATCGGCAAGACGCGAACGCACTTCTGCCTGTAATTCGCCTATCGTCAAAGCCCTTTTGTCACGATCGGAAAAAGTAAGAAGAACCTGGGCGAGATATACTCCCTGCGTCGATTGGCCGATTACACCTTCCACTTTCCCGATTGAGCTGAGGATATGTTTGAGCTCCGGCATGTCCCTGAGTCTCCCCTCCACGGTTTTGACACGCTCGCTCGTTCTATCGAGGTCATACCAGGTCGGATATTCGAGCTTAACAAATAATTCCGCCTTGTCCGGATTGGTAATGAACGTAAATCCTACTTTGCCGGCAAGAGACATAGCGTGCATCAGCATTAAAATTGTCACCGCCAATACCGCAAGTGCCGCTGTACGATGCCTCTCAGTGAAAGAAAGAATACGCCGGTATCCTTCTATAATCCACACCAGAAAACCATTAAATCCGGATTCCATGCGGCTCAAAATTCCCTTTCGGCCGGCCCGGCTCGGCTTGAGCATTAACGAGCACAGGATA
>CAYVXS010000250.1:0-5250 GCA_964454885.1 uncultured Pirellulales bacterium | reverse complement strand
AATCTATTTGGCGAGTTGTTCCATTTTTCGAGTAAAGCGAGGGTCTTCTCGGGAAATTTGAACAGCAGTGGTGCCATTACCTGGGTACAGAAATGGTCAACGTGGGACCAGCTTCTGAAATCACCCGTTACTGCATCCAGCAGTGAAAAATGCCGCGGCTGCAGTTGCTCGACACTGATGGTCAGAACATAAATACCGGCGTGCCCCAGCTCGCCGATGTGTATGCCGAGAAGTTGTTGGGCCAGTTTAAGGCGTTCGCGAAGTTTTAGTTCGAGAAATTGCGGTCGAAATTCCTTCATCAATTTGTGGAAGTCCGCCGTTTTAAGTGAGTAAGAAATATATTGGTCGTGTTTGTGAAACCGCCGTTCGGATTTTGGTTTGCGGCATCCGGTAATTCCTTCAATCCTCCGGCGCAGTTCAGTGATAATTGCTTTAATCATTGCCGTCCCTACATTTCCAGGTGGACTCGCTAAATGCCCGAAAAAGATTTGATTCGTTTCATGTTACAACAGCTTAAATGCCTTGTTGTTATCTATGGTGAAAACGAGTCTGTGACTGACCCCGTCCAGATAGAAGCTTACTACCTGCTTCGGCGGATTCGAAGTGAGATATGTCATTTTCGAATGGACGACATTGCTGACATTTGTTCTTGTCTTCAGCCAGGTGACAAACTCGTCGACGTCATCGGTTATATCGGCTTTGGTTTTAATTGTTATAAAATCCGTTGTCCCCGGCTCGACTTTCGGACGTATCTGAATATCCGGTTCGAGACGAGTTACTTTTTTGATGTTGATTGCGGGAGTTTCCCGGGTGTCTGCAACTTGCTTTTCCCTGCAACCGGCCAATAACAAAGCCGAGAGTATCAATATGAACGATATCCACTTCATTTCAAATCCTCCGCTGGATTTTGAATATTGATAGTTAATCGAGTACCTAATAGTAACGGTTACAATAACATTCCGGTAATTTTTGTTCGCTCAAGTCGGATGATAATCTCACCAACCCTAAAATATATTATGCTACAGATATGATAAAAATCAAGGTGAAAATATAAAGACATCACATGGGCCACAAGTAAGTTAAATGTATGGAGTTCTAGCGATAAGCCTGTAAAACTTATTCATTCTCGCGGAGGCAAAGCATGGCCTGGATCGAATTAGCTCGATACGGTAGAAACTCGAATAAGTTTTAATCATGCCAATCTCCGCGGCGTGATGGCGCGGGTCGGCCGGGTCTTTCATGATGTCGCCCTGGAGCTCGCGGAGGTATCGGCCGGACTGGGCCACGATGCTTATGGGTTACGATTACTTCGTGGTGTGCGTGTCCGTAATGTCGTTCCCTTACTACGGTACAGCCTGTGATAGAAATGGCCGTGATGATAAGTAATATTATTGATATGAGCGATTTCATTTTAATACTCCTTTAATTTTTTTATCTTCTATAAATATAAGGCCGCAGGGACCGGGCGAGTAACGCAAATAATGGCCTTTTGTATGGGGCAAGGAATGTATCGTGCCTGATATTGTTGTTTTTTGCTGTAAATCGGCTGTTTTGGTTCTTAAAAAGTACATTTGACAAAAAGTCCTTATTGTTGTATGATTATGAAGGATAAAGGATTCGGGAGACCTTTTTTATATAGAGCTTCTTTTCCAGTTGTTGCAGCAAGGGAGACTATAGCCGTGAAAAAAACAGGTTTTACACTCATTGAGCTGCTGGTTGTTATCGCAATCATCGCTCTTTTGATGGGGATCCTGATGCCCGCCTTAAACAGAGTCAGGGATTATGCCAAACGCATCCACTGTATGAATAATGTACGTAATCTTGCCATGGGCTGGTTCGTGTATCAGGATGATAATGACGGCAAGCTGGTGAACGGCAATGTGCCAAGAGATCGGAAATTCGACCACAATCAATCTCGGGTGCCTTATTGGGTTGAGCCACCCCAGGCTGTTGATGGGACATATGCGGGCGATCCGGATCCAACCATTGATGATGAAAAGAGAGGTATTGAGCGAGGATATCTTTTTACTTATCTCAAAGATGTCGATTCATATCGCTGCCCTTCGGATGACAGAAAAAGAACTAATAATGCGACCTTCAGGAGTTTTTCCATCGCCGGAGGCATGAACGGGGAAGAAGGCGCCGATGCGGTCAAAAGATATACCGAAATAGTAAGACCCGCCACTAAATATGTTTTTGTGGAGGAAGCTGACCCGAGGACATGGAATATGGGCTCCTGGCTAATTAGTCCTACAGGAGATCAGTGGACGGACCCTTTGACTGTCTGGCACGGTGACAGCAGCACTCTCGGCTGGGCCGACGGCCGGGCGGAAATGCACAGGTGGCTCGATGAGCGTACAATCGAGATGTATGATGATGTCTATGTTCAGGGCAATTGGAGCCCGACTCATCCCGGCAGTGTGGACCTAAAGTTCATGCAGAGGGGTTATCAGTTAAAGAATGGACCTTCATCACTGAATTGAACAGATGATTCGCCCTGAGAACGGGACTGACTGCGAAAAACCAACCGGAGTTTTTATTCTATTTCTCGATTCTTAAACGAAACGTCTGACCTGGCCTTTGATTCGACGTGTTTTTTCATTTGGGTAAGACCGTCAAGGCATTTCTGTGACCATGTTTCCAGGGTGTCCCTGACCTGCTGCAGTTCCTCCTGTGACATAAAAGCCATCTGGGTAATCATCTGCTCCTTTTTATCGACCTTAGGGGCATCGAGATTCCAATAGTGGACTATTCCGAGGTGGACAGAGCCGACCTCGTTAGAATCATCGTTGAGAAGCGCTACTACGTTGTCTGTATAGGTTGTTTCTACAATAACTTCCTCGGCGACCTCACGTTCGACAGCGGCAAGGTAATTTTCGAATAAATAAGCGAACAAAGTGCTATTGTCGGCATCAATGGGATTAATATGTCCACCGATTCCGATGGAGCGGTTTCCGACGAGTCTGGATTCTCCGGCACGTTTTCCCCGTACATAGCTGAAATATTTGTTTTGGTGGGCCATGATGACATAAGGGATAAGCTGCTTGTGGGAAGGATCTTTCTCGGCCTGCGACCGGGGCATGAAACGAGGGACTCCCTGGACGAAAATCTCTCGCAGATAGCGGTCGATGTCGAACGCCAGGCCTTGAAATACGCCGAGTCGTTCGAGAATTTTTGTTTCTATTACCAAAACCTGTTCTTCCTGCGCCATGCTGCCGCTCCTTTTGTAATATTGCATTTCGGACTGGTGGTATTATGGCCGAGAGTACGTCTAATGCAAGGAAAAAAATTCTAACTAAGTCCGGAGTGTTTTCCAGATTGGCGTTGCGGACATGCTGTCAGGCTGAGAGGTTTTCTGTATTATAACCGGCTTAAAAACGATATGTCAGTCTGAGACTATAGGTTCGGCCATCCTGCTCGATAATGTCCTGCGTGTGTTCTGTGAATCCCGGATAACCATATTCGATATCAAAAAGATTGTAAATGCTCAATTGCATTTCAAGGTTTTTAAGGATGTTCTCATACGTTAGAGTCAGATTCGTCACAATATTATCATCTGCATGATGACCGGTTAAAGTTTTTCTTTTTCCATTATAGTTTGTTTCTATACCGGCGAACAAATGTTCTGAAATGAGCGGGTATATCAGATTAATATGACACATCTGTTTCGGCGAATTTGCCAAAGTTGATCCGGTGGTTTTATCCAGAGTCTGTACGCAGGAATAACTTATATGCCCCTTTGTGCCGTTCTTCAATTTTCCATCAAGAGTCGCTTCGAGACCTTTCGCGGTGACTTCACTGATATTATCAAACATATACCAGCCATCGTTATTCAACGTTTGGTCGATCAACTCTTCAATCTTGTTATAGTAGCCGCTGATAGTGCCGTGAAACCTTTTATTGAAGTATTTCTCATAGACAACCTCATATGTGGTAATCTTTTCGGGTTTAAGGTTTGGATTAGGTATTTGGGTGTAACCATCCTCATAGTAAAGCTCATAAACGCTCGGAGCACGAAATGCTTTGCCGAAGAGGAGCTTCATTGTGGAATCAGGAGGCAAATTGCAGATTAGTCCCACTCTGGGATTGACTGTACTGCCTGTGGTTTCGTAATCGTCACGTCGCAGACCTGCAAAGACGGTCAAGTTTTCCTTAATCTTGAACTCATCCTGTGCATATACGCCCCAGCTCTTCGAGTTTTCACGTTTGTAGAGGTAGATTTCTGAATCCCAGTTTTTCTGGTCCTGCCTGATATTGTATTGACTTTCAATGCCCCAGATGAGCTGATGTCGGTCGTTCAGCTTTTTCCTGAATTGTAGCTCTCCAACCCACCATCGGCTTTTCCACCAATCTTTATTGAGATAAACTCCGCTGTCATCATATAAATAGTCACCGAAGTAATTATAGTGATTGTAAGAAACTTTGCCGAGGATTGAGAAGTCATCGGAAAAGTCGTGGTCATATTTTAGGCTGATAAGGCTGTAAATATCCCAGGTCCGTGTTCTTCTGTCGTTGAAGACGCTATTCCAGGGGGATGTGGGTAATCCTTTTTCACGATCTACATTTGCTGCGGTGAATGTCAGATCAGATGAAGATACCTTGATCAGGAAATTTTTAAATTCGTCGTCATCGTTTCTGACCTTGCCGTAATGTGTCGAGGGGTCATCGAATTCAGGGTAATATAAGGTTTGTCCGTCACTGTCATAATATGTACCGGACACAAGCAGGTCTATATTGTTATCAAAAATATTGCCGTAGGTTAAGCGATTTCTTTCTGTTCCAAAACTGGCTATTTCACTGGAGGATTCAAATCCCTCGTAATCTTTGCCTGATTTAGTAAAAACATTGATAACTGCAAATAATGCGTTACTCCCATAGAGTGCTGAGCCTGGCCCACGAACAATCTCAACTCGATCGATCAAATCGACATCGAAGTAGAAATCATTCACGATTCCAAGTGAATCGGCGATATTTTCATTTACTCGGTGACCATCAATCAGTAATAGTATTCGCGAGTTGTAATCGCCGGGCCGGCCAAATCCGCGAACGCCGATATAACCGTAGTTGCGGTCGTAGGTCTTGTAAAAGCCGGGCACATTATTTAAAATATCAAGCAGCGTCCTGTACCCGTACTTGTGAATGTCATCGGCGGTAATAACTGTTACCGAAGAAGGTGCTTCGATTATCTTCTGTTCATATTTAGATGCCATAGAGACTGTCGGGAGTTCAACCTCCATCAACTCCTCAAGG
>CAYVXS010000249.1:0-5263 GCA_964454885.1 uncultured Pirellulales bacterium | reverse complement strand
CGGCAACTTAAAGTAAAAACAACAAACAATACTGCAAAACAACCCAGAATCCACATACCATAAGTAAATATCTTCATTCTATTGTCCTTTCGTAAGCTCCACAAACACCCCATTTAATCATGGGCAGGAAACCTTATTATTTCAATATATAGATAATATGTCAAAGTATTTCCATTTTACGGCCCGTATATGTATATATCTAACTTTACAAAAATAGTTCGGACATGATAGAATACGAACCGGTTTATTTAAAAACTAATTTGGAAAATAGTGCCCGAAAAATATTAGTTATTTCCTTAACAAAGCGAATTTATTGTTTATTAAAAAACCGCTTAGGCCGTAAAATTCAAAACAGGGATATTTATATCAATATATCGTATCTCCATTTTTAAGAGTTTAGTTATAAATAAATATTACAGGTACCAAAAAAATGCAATATAAACACCAGAAATTGGCCAACGGCCTGGTTCTAATCGGCGAAATTAACAAATCGGCCAAGTCAACCGCGGTTGGTTTTTTTGTTAAAACCGGCTCTCGTGACGAGATCAATGGGATAAACGGCGTATCACATTTTCTGGAACACATGTTATTCAAGGGTACCGAAAGTCTAAATGCATTTGAAGTCAATCAGGCATTCGATAAGACGGGAGCTCAATTCAACGCCTTTACAAATGAGGAAAATACCGTTTTTTATGCCGCCGTTCTTCCGGAGTACGTGATTGAAGTAACGCGTCTGTGGGCCGAATTAATGAGACCGGCACTGCGAGATGAAGATTTCAATATCGAAAAGAACGTTATCAAAGAAGAAATCGCCATGTACAAGGATCTCCCGAGCTTTGATGTCGTCGATAGATGCAGAACCCTCCACTTCGACGGACATCCCTGTGGGAACAGCGTCCTTGGAAGCGAAGAGAGCATTGATAATCTTACTGCAGAACAGATGCGGGCCTATTTTACCCGGCGTTATGCTCCAAATAATATGGTCTTCGCCTGTACAGGCAACCTCGACTGGGATCAAATATGTTCGACTGTTGCAGATCATTGCGACAAGTGGATAGAACAGCCCGTCATAAGGGAGCTGGATCATTTTGACGGCAGCAAAAAGGTGCAGAGGATTGAAAAAGAAAACCTTGTTCGTGAACATATATGTCTTATAAGTTCCGGCATGCCGGCACAGGACCCGAGAAGATTCGCCGCTTCTCTTTTAGGAACTATAATCGGCGATGACGTCGGATCGCGATATTTCTGGGAACTGGTAGATAAGGCTCTGGCCGAGACGGCAACCATGCAGTTCGGAGCAATGGATGGTACAGGAGCTTTCTACAGCTATTTAAGCTGTAGCAGTGAAAATCTCAGTAAGGTTCTCGTCGTCGTCAATGATATTTTCCACAGTCTCAGCAAAGACGGCATAACCGAAGATGAACTGATAAAAGCAAAAAACAAAGTGCTCAGTGCATTAGTTATTAAAAACGAGCTGCCAATGGGGCGCCTGGTTGATATTGGTTTGAACCAGATATATTTGGAACAGTACCGGACCATCGATGACGATATAAGCGCGATTAATGCAGTCACTGTTGATGATATCCGTCATTTGATAGAGGAGTTAAATCCCGGAAAGTTCACTCAGCTAACTTTGGGACCTGCTCAAAACGGTAGTGAATAGAACGCGAATAAAGCAAAGGAAAAAGACGAACTCAATACGTGATAGAAGGTGATACGTAGTCCGGCCGGACTCTCGTGTGTCAAAACTTACATGCGTTAACAAAAGAACCAGAGGAGGTTTTATTTATGAGCAGGGCCGATATCAACAAGGAAAATGATGCCGACATCCTCAGGGCAAATGATATAATTCCACCATACCCCCCAAAAAACCGTCACGAACAAAAACCCCCTACAAAAGAACAAACATCGCAAAATACCGCGGACAAGATAAAACATACCGAATCAATATCGACCGAACTTGAAAATGTAGCTCCACATAAAACTGCAATCCCAAAATTTGACCTGGCCAGGCAAATAATGTCCGAACAACGCAAAGCCGTCTCGATAAAAAGAATATCCCCGGACAAAAAAAATAAAACCGAAAACCATAAACATAAGGCCCATCCAACGGATTATATTGTCAAACCATTGCCGATGCTGCAATATCAGGAACAAATAATAACAGAGATTGTACAAAGGGATATTCAAAAATTGAAAAAGAGATAATAACTATAACGTACATTATTAGACCGAGATAAACAAAGCAGCCAATACTTCTTTTCCGGGAAAATTCAGAAAAAAAGACGGATACAATCTCACAAAAAAAGCTATCTAAAAACAGAGATTATCGACTGGCACAACTGGCTATAAAATATCCGGAAAAAGAAATTACCCCCAAAAAGCCCTTAATCTCCTATCAGCCGAAAATTCGATAGTTGAGGGTATATATACTACCTTTATCAGGTACTATAGACAGATACTTACAGAAATTTAACATATAGTGCAGTTACTAATATTCAACAGCCTGTGAAATTCTGAAAGCTAAAAAGCCGTTTTTACACAAATAACCACAATATTTACTTAGAATCATAGCCAAACTATCAGTATCTCATTAGAAAGAAGACAAGCTCAAAGATTTAGACCGATAAAAAGGCTTTTTAAATAAGATTGCTCTTAAAACGACACAAAAAATATACAAAATAAAGGCAATTTTCTCTTGACGGAAACCTCATTAACTTGGTATAAATGAATGTTCCTGGAGGAGTCGTTTGTACAGGCGGAAGTATAGATGAATACCCTTATTCAAATGGCTGAAATTACTCCAGTTGTGAAGGTTTTTGGTTAAGTTTTACCGGGATTTTTCCGAAAAAAACGAAAATAACAACAAAAGAGGCCACCGGAGTAGTATGCTCCGGATTCATTTTTTACTTTTCATTTTTAATGTAGAATCCTTACTAAAGGGAAGTCAAGTGAGACAAAAAACATTATCCTGGGCAGATATATGTTATGTTGTTGGGAAGGTAAAAATGTTATCGGTCATCCTTAAATATCACTATTAGTTGATAGGAGGAACATTTATGAGTAAGAGATTAATTTATTTAGTGTCTGTTGTTTGTTTGCTGAGCATGGCATTCAGTGCTCAGGCAACACCAATACCGGTCAGTGTGGACCCTTCGGTCGAAGCGGTTATTGGAGATGACGGGAACTTAAGTCCTGATAAAAGTTTTAAAACGTACAACCTGCAAGTAAGCAATATACTGAACGACACAATTCAGGGACGACGGGTAACATTGATCAGTTACGATATCTCAGGGCTGAAAAAAGACTATCAAATATATATTAATATGAACCTTAGCATCCTTGGTGGTAACAGCTCGGGTAAAGTGGACATTTACGGCGTTATCGAAGACCAGGACAACATCAGCAGTGGAATCACATGGAAAACCGCTCCTGGTGTTAAAACCGGCCAGCCTATTGGTTATCCGGTTGCTCTGGATAATGCCGACCTGACAGACAAGCTTTTAAGCTTTACATCTCCCGGTAGAGATGTAAGGACATCTGTCACAAGCGATGCCCTGACTGATTTTATCAACAGTGATACGGACGGTGTCGTTACATTCCTTCTTGCTCCTGCTGCCTCCGGCGTTAATGCCCTGATGAAATCAAGCATGTATGCAGATGGTGGAGTGATTCTCGAAGGCGAAATCACAACAGGAAAGAATATTGTCTTTGTATCCTTCCATGAAGCTGATGATATGCCTTCGGCCGCTGCTGCTGCCGCAGGTTTTACCGAGGCACCCGATATAGGATACACCAATCTGCTCAATGCCGACGGTTACAACGTAACGCGTTACCTCACGACCGGTACCCCCGATCCGAACGTTCTCAATGCAGCGGACCTGGTAATCGTCAGCCGTTCAGTCGGCAGCACCGGTTATCAGAATGACGGAGCAACGGCATGGAACGGTATTACTGCTCCTATGATTATCATGCAGGGTTGGGCACTTCGGAACAGCCGCATGGGTTACACCACGGGCGGAACTATGGTAGATATAACCGGAGACGTAAAACTGGCGGTCAGCGATCCGACCCACCCGATCTTCCGTGGAATCGCACTGAATAACGACACAATGGATAATGCATTTGCCGGTATTGTTACATATCCGACGGATCCGAATCTTGCGGCTTTAGGCCTCTCTATTAACTACGATCCAGTGAACTCCTACGGTACAGTCCTGGCCTCGATTTCAGATGCATCAGAGGACACAGGTCCTGTGGGTGGCATGGTTATCGGCGAATGGTATACTGGTGCCAAGTTGACACACTCCGGCGGTGCCGGAACAGATGCCCTTGGCGGTCATCGGATGGTTTTCCTTACAGGTTCTCGCGAATCTGGTGGTATAACCGCAGAAACGGCGGGCATGTATGACCTGTTACCGGACGGCGCACAGATACTACTCAATGCAGTTGCTTACATGGTTACACCTCCGGTTCCCAAGGCCAACATTACCTGGGTTTCGGAATGGAACTCAGATCCTAATACTGGTATCCCATATGACCAGGGCTGGATTGACCTGCTCAGAGCGTTTAATTACGCCGTCGATGCCAATACGGCAGGCAATTTTACAGTCCTTACCGAAAGTAAGGTAGCCGAGCTTGAATCTGCCGATATGATAATCATCAGCAGAAATTCCAACAGCGGTAATTATGCATCCGACGTTAATGAGGTCACCCAGTGGAATTCCTTCACGGCTCCGATCATTATGATGACTCCCTGGATCGCCAGGAGCAACCGCTGGGAATGGGTCAATAGCACATCAATTACCGAATATGATCCAGAGACATTTATGGATGTCGTTGCAGTTGACAATCCTGTATTTGCCGGTATAACGACTGAGGCGATTGATACGTTGAACATAGTTGATGTAATAGATGAGAATGTGGATTTGGGTCAGAATTCGTTCATTATAACCTCAGACGTAGGTAACGGTACCTTACTCGCTCAGCGAATGGACGACGGCAGTATATGGATAGCTGAATGGGAAGCCGGCATACCCTGTTACGAAGGAGCAACCCAGATACCGGCCGGCAAGCGTATGCTGTTTACAGCCGGCGGTGGTGGTGGACAGACGGCCGGTTCAATGAACCTGAACGCAGACGGCCAGAAGATGTTCCTCAACGCTGTCAAGTATATGCTTCCTTTAAAACCAGTTGATCCCGGTACCAATAATCTGATTGCATACTATCCTCTGGATGGAGATGCATTAGACGCTTCCGGCAA
>CAYVXS010000248.1:0-5264 GCA_964454885.1 uncultured Pirellulales bacterium | reverse complement strand
TTGCGGCCGAATTAAAAATATGGATTGCATTAGGCAGCACACACGAATTAACCGGACCGAACAAGCCGCACAACAGCCTGTATCTTATTAATCCGAAGGGAAAAATTGCAGACCGCTATGACAAAAGATTCTGCACACCAGGTGACCTTCGCCGGATGACTCCCGGCGATCATTTCGTTAATTTTACGATAAACGGCGTAAAATGCTCACTTCTGATATGCTTCGATCTGCGTTTCCCGGAGATATATCGAGCGATTTACAAAGAAGGTGTCAATTGCATCCTGCAATCATTTTATAACGCCAAACAAACAGGCCCAAGCATCCACTCGCACATTATGCGACAAACGATGCAGTGCCATGCAGCATGTAATCACCTCTGGATCAGCATGGCAAATTCGAGCGGTTATTATTCTCCGTACCCATCGTGTTTTATCCGGCCGGACGGCAAAATCGTAAAACAACTGCGTGCAAACCGGCCCGGTATAATGGTCAATACTATCGACCTTTGGGAGAAATTCTACGATCCGATGGAAAAGTTCAGAAACATAGTAATCGCCGGCAAACTCAGTAACAGTACCAGAAAACTAAACGATCCAAGATCGAAAAATAAAACCGTTCTTTAAGAGCAAAAAAGAATTGTTCAAAGGATATATGATGATAGTGATAAAAAAATTAATATTATTTTCATTAGCACTCTGCTTTGTTCCGGCCGCCTTAGGAAGAGAAGCTAAATCCGGCAGTGTTGACCAACTGCAGATCGATACCTTCGGGACATCCACATTGCAGGGCGTCAAGAAAGTTTATCCTCAGTTGTTACTGGAAGTCATCGAGTCAAATAAAAAAGAACCGAGTTACGTTCCGAAGTTTGGTTCCTTAGTCCAGAAAGACCTGGCCTCTGGACTAACAGATGCTCTTCGCATCGCCGGTATAGAAATCGCCGATAGTTTCGATATTTCCAATTCGAATGCTCCTTTGAATCTCAATATCACGGTATTTATCAGAGTGACAGGCACACGAAATTCTACCGCTTATATTGTTTCCGTAAATACCGAGGCCCTCCAGTCCGTCCGACTTTCCCAAAACGAATCGATACGTACGTTTGCCAGAACATGGCCGATGACTCATACCGGCTTAAACACCAGAAACTTATTACTTTTAAATCCAAGGACATTAGAAAAGTCCATTAAAAAAGAGCTGGCTTACCAACTGGGTTTCTTTGTAAGAGATTTTCTGACTGCCAACCCGAGACAAACAGAGAAGATAAATGAAACAAACAAGGATGAAATAATAGCTAAAACACCTATATCGCAAAAAAACAACGAGCAAATGAAAACCGGAACAATCCTTCATGTTCCGATCGAAGGAGGTTTCTATGGACTTATCGCCGATGACGGCACAAAATACGATCCGACAAATTTGCCCGAAGAATATAAACAAAACGGCCTGCGCGTCAAATTTCAGGTCAATCAGAAAAAGGGAGTGGCAAGCATCCATATGTGGGGGACAATTGTGGAAATAGTGAAAATCGAAAAGCTATAAGGAAAATGAAAGGCAGCGGAAGATGTCCAACAATACCATCACGGCACCAAAAGGATTTTTAGCGGCTGGGCTGCACTGTGGAATTAAACAATCAAGCAAAAATGACTTAGGCATGGTTGTTTGCCCGGGCGGAGCAAAAGCAGCGGCGGTCTTTACAACTAATAAAATCGTCTCGGCGGCCGTTCAGGTCAGTAAAAAACATATTAAAAGCCCGAACATTTTCGCCGTCGTTGTCAACTCCGGCAATGCGAACGCCTGCACAGGTAAAATGGGAACCAAAAACGCGATAAAAATGTGCAGTGAAACAGCGAGAGTCATCGAAGAAAATCCGCATAGCGTGCTTGTCGCTTCGACCGGTATTATCGGGGAGCAGCTCCCAATCAAAAAAATTACCACAGGTATCTCGAAAGCGGCATCGAAACTTTCGTCAACACCGGCGGCGGGTCTGGACTTTACCAGAGCGATAATGACCACCGATACTAAAGAAAAGCAGGCCGTACGCCGATTTGAAATCTCCGGCAAAAAAATCTCTATCGCCGGCACGGTCAAAGGGTCCGGCATGATAGCGCCGAATATGGCGACTACCCTTATGTTCATTACGACAGACGTTGCTATAACCAAGGTTTTACTGGGCAAGTCATTGAAAGCTGCTATCGGAAATTCATTGAACAAGCTGACTGTTGACGGCCACCAGAGCACTAATGATACGGCGATGATTCTCGCTTCCGGTTCTGCGGGAAATCGTCCCATTGTAAATCAGTGCCCTCGTTACAAAAATTTCTCCGCCTCTTTGGCTGACTTATGCGATGATTTGGCCCGGCAGATGGCACTCGATGCCGAAGGTGCGACGCGGATGTTTAAGGTTATCGTCAAGGGAGCGGCTACACAAAACGATGCGGCAAAAGCCTGCAGAGCCGTAGCAGATTATCCGCTCGTAAAATGTGCCATACACGGTGGCGACCCGAACTGGGGCAGAATTATTTGTGCTGTCGGTTCGGCCGGCGTAAAATTGAATCCCAACAAGCTTACCTGTAAAATAGGCACGGTGACGGTTTTTCGAAAAGGTGGCCCGGCGAAATTCGATCCCGAAAAGGCAAGTCGCATAATCTCGCAAATCGAGCATACAATCACCGTCGATTTAGGAGCCGGCAATAAAAGTGACTTTTGTTACGGCTGTGATTTAAGCGCCGAATACGTAAGGATAAACGCCGATTATCACACATGATATTATAACGTTGTTATTGCAAATCTTTAGGACTTAATGTAAAATATACCGTCGTGATGTACACCGATTTATCCGGGGTGTAGCTCAGCTTGGCTAGAGCGCCTGCTTTGGGAGCAGGAGGCCGCTGGTTCGAATCCAGTCACCCCGATTCTCATGATTCCTCTTTAAAAAGAAGTGCTAACAAAAAAATGTAGTGTATCAATCAAAATCTAATTTACCCCTTTGTACACTTTCAAAAAACTGTCGGAATAAATCTGCTTGTTCATCAGCATTTCGGCGGTGGCAACAACATTCATCAGGTCTTTATCGAGGACATCGACAATCGCCGAATCCAAACTGCGGGAAATCGCCATCGCAAGAAAGATGCGGTTAATCAGGCTGCGTTCGGTTGCTCCCTGTGAAAGATTCGACAGGCCGATTGTCATGTGCGGGGCGGGTTCGGCAAGAAGTCGTATCTGTTCCATCGCCGCTAAAATATTGCCGGGCTGGACCTGGGCGTTCGGCACCTTAACCGGCAGAACAATAGGATCGATGAACAGCCGCTGCACGTCGAATCCCTTTACCATCGCCTTCGATATAATTTCCGCCGCTATGCCGACGCGGGTATCGACATCCTGCGGGACGCCGTTCTTGTCCATCGTCAGGGTAATAATTCTTGCTTTCGGTCCGGCATTATTCGCCATCTCGATATATTTATCCATGATTTCTTCATCGCTCTTTTTATTTAACGGCGTCGAATTTAAAATCACCCCGTTGTCCGCGTTAACAGCTTTTAAGCCGGCGGCGATGACACTCGGCTTCTGTGAATCCAGGCTCAGCGGCGTCGAGCATGTTTCCTGAATCGTTTCGACCAGCCACTGCATCGCATCTTCCTGATCGGCAGCAGCAATACCGACATTCACATCAAGATACGCTGCTCCGGTATCGGTTTGTGCCCGGGCAAGTTCCTGAATTACTTTTTTATCCTTGCCTGCGATAGCCTCCTTTACATTCTTAAACATTCCATTGATGCGTTCACCAATCAGTATCATATCAATTTATCCTCTTCGTATGTCGAAAACTGTACTCAATATAAATTCGGAGATATAAACCCTCAATCAAATAAGTGATCTAAAGTTTAGAGTGCCAAAAGTGCATAAAATCTGGAATATAACTTTAGCTCACTTTAGGCACTTTGAAACTTTCGTGTTTCAGATTTAACACCTTCAATTTTACTACTTCCAAACCTGGTTGATAAAGTTCTTAACAGTAGCCACCGCCCTTGGGTGACACATCCGAATAATATCAACTCCGGCCTGCAACAGGCAAACTGCGGTAGCGGCTTCCCACATCGGCCCTCGATCGGCTGCATCGCCCCATCCGGGAGCATCGGCGAGCCTGGCCTCTTTGGCACGCCAGGATTCGTAGCCGACGTCACAAATAGCGGGCATCGCCATCATTTTATCTCCGGACAGGGCCGCTAAACGCTGCCGTTCCTGTATCGAATAAGCGTATTCTATCCCGTATCCCAAAGCGCCCGTGGATTGATATGTCACTATCCGCTCTAACGGGAAGCCCATATCCGATGCCAAAATATTTACCTGTTTGGCGATATTTATATCGATGGGCGCTTCGGTAATCAGATGATGGCCGTCGGCAAGAGCGATTGCCGTAAGGGATTTATAATTATTTTCTGTAACAGTCCCAATCAGACAGTTCTCTCCCTTTGCCGCCCCGCTTACTTTCGGCATTACCTGGTTGTCTTTCTCGTCGCTGCCGCAGTTCCAAAGTACAAGAGGCACACCGACCGCTTTGAGAACTTCTTCGGTGACTTTAACGGCATGTGCGGCATCGTTATCACCTTTGTCGGGGTGAATGCCTTCGAATTTCAGACAGATCAGATCCGCCCCGAATTCTTCGACGCATTTTTTGGCCCAGTCACCGGGACTATCCATAACATCTTTGTATGGTTCGACTAAAACTTCGGGCCAGTCATCCGGCCTGCTGTCGAGTACATCCATCGCGATGACCGGCTTTTCACCGGCATCTTCGGGCGAGCCGCCGTAAACGACGTTGCGTGCCCCACCGACAGTGACTGTGCAGGTTCGAGTGCCGCCGTTGTCTTTTGTTGCGCCGAGTGTAATTCGGTTGACCGAACCGGTAAAACTATCTGTTATTTGTGGTACTGGCATAAACATCTCCAAAAATCAATTTTCGGGAATCCACCGAAATTAAGTGTGCGGACTCAAAGCCAACATGCGTTCTAAAATTGTCCCGACCGCCGAATAAGCGGGATTGTCTTTCGAAAGCTCAAAAACCGTTTTGCCCTTCGTTGAGCTTTCGAAGATAATCTTATCATAAGGGATATGCCCGAATGTTTCAATCCCGTTTATCAAACAATGTTCGGTTTTGTCACTCTCTTTGTTCCAAATCACACCGATTTGCCTGACGCCAATCGGCAGTTTTTCGGCAAGACCGGAAATTCTCCGGGCGGTTACTGAGCCGATTGCCGTTGGCTCGG
>CAYVXS010000247.1:0-5272 GCA_964454885.1 uncultured Pirellulales bacterium | reverse complement strand
ACCTGTCCGGCTGTTGTTTTCAGCTCGAATTGATAAGCCGCCAGGGCATGGTTCTCGGAATCGAGATAAATATTCAGTGAGGCAAAGCGAACTTTCTGCCGCGATACAGTTTCATATTCATCGACCTGCCGGGCAAGTACCGGAACTATCAGGGATATACTGATTAAAATAATTACAATCGTTCTCATTACAGGACTCCTTTATCCAGGTCCCTGCTTATGCAGAGGTAAACTCACGGCGGCCATTGCGACTATATCGACGTCGTCGCGGTTGACAAGGCCGTCGCCGTTCATGTCAAATCCCTGCTTTCGCAGGGACAAGATTGATTCCGAATTGTTAGCCGATTCGATTTGCCGGGCCAGTTTGAATGCGTCGAGAATATCCACGCGGCCGCTGTGGTCGATATCGGCACTCTTTGCTTCGGCAAAATAAGTTACAGGTGTGCCCTGCCTGGGTTGCCTCGAAAGGTCCAGACTAAAGGCCAGGATAATAACCGCCGCGGTAGCCGCGACTATACCAATCCGGCGGATGATGCTATGTCGTCTTCGCGGCCGGATTAACTTCCTGCCAGCCCTATCCAGAATCGCCCTGTCAACTTCCGGGGGCACAGAATGCTGTGATCTGAACAGGTTTCCCAAATCTGCCTTGAATTCTTCGGAAACCTTCAGGTCTGTGTTTTCGTCGAATTGTCCATTTTCTTTTGCCATAATCTTTGCTCCTATATCTTAAGCAAAGAAAGCCGCCGAAAAGTTCCATCTATTTGAGAAAATTCCAAAAACTTGTCCCGGCAAAGCTACATGCGACGCCGGATTGGCTTTGTTTTTTTACCCCCAATAAGTGATAAAAACCACCCATCTTCCTGCCATAAAAGAGGTTACATTAAATTGCCCATTTTGAAATTGGCTTTGTTTTGCATTTTTCTGAATTTATGAGTTGATGCGTATATGAGTTGATGAGTACATGTTTTTCTCATTTACCCTTTTACTCATATACCTATTTACCCTCCTAATCGAAGATTTGGTATCCGCTACGAACCATCCTTAGCTCAACGCGCATTATATACAAAATCGGCCTAAATAAAAGGAAAATCCCCCTTTTTCGTGGAAAATCGCCCATTCTGGATGTTAATGCCGGTTTTAATTAACCTTGGTCCGGTGGTTACTCTAAAGTAACGTCAAGATAAACTGAATAGCGTCCGTACGAATCAAAAAACGGCTTAAGGGCCAGATCGCCAATGCTGAATTGTAGAGTACCGGGATCACCCGTGATGGATTTGCCGATATCGTCTTTATCCAGGATAACGGGACGCCATGTCGAGAGCGGCTCGGATTCCTGTACCGCCAACAAGACCGGCCCATAAAAGATGCCGGCGATATTGGGCTTATCCATAACCGGACACAGGTAGAAATGAAACGGCATTTTCAGTTCGATGGTATCCCCATCTTTCCATACCCGGCGGATGGTCAGATACTCACCGGGAGCAACCATAACCGCCTGAGACTCACTATCGTTGATTTTGAAATAGAATCCCCTGGTCGCCCACCTCGGTACACGAACACTAATGCTGAAATCCCCCCCGCCGGTAACGGTCAGCTCGGTCGTATCGGCATAAGGAAAGTTGGTATTCTGTTTAACGACAACATTACGCTCGGGCCAGGTCACGGTAGAAGGCACATATAGATTAACATAAAGTGTTTTATTGTCGGCGCTCCTGAAATAGATGGAATCCTGCAGTTTGGTATTACTCTCCAGGGCGGTACCGTTGCAGCACGTAAAGCCATTCATTCCAGGATTACCGAACTGCTTGCGAGCACCGGGATTGAGCGGGACATGGTATGTATTGCCGGCATTATTCTCCGCCACAGAGGCCAGGATATGATTGTAAAGGCCCCGCTCGTAGTAATCCATGTACTTGCCGTCCTGGTCGTACATAAAAAGCTGGCGGCTCAGCTTGAGTAAATTATAAGTGGCACAGGTCTCATTCTGCCCGCCTTCGTTAAAGCCGTTTGTAAACAATGTGTCGGGCTGGGCCGTGAAGCACTCGGCGTTATTGGGATTTTTCGCCCCCGCCACGCCGCCGATGCTGTACATATAGCAATGGGTACATATATCCATGAAATTGTCCGCAACCTGATAGTATTGGCCGTCCCGTGTATCCCGGTAAGTTTCCAAAGCGCCGGTGATTTGCGGAATATGCTGGTTGGCGTGCTTGCCGCGCATAGTGTCCACATTTCTGGCAAGGCCGTGGTCATGCTCTGCGTTGCCGAAGAAAAAGTCGATATTGTCGAATAGCCGGGCGCAATCGAGATATTTTTGCTCTCCCGTGATTCTGTACATTCGGGCCATTACTTCGTTCATGCCGCCGAATTCGCCGGCAATATAACGGTTCCACATGTTGATCCGCGTTTCTTCCGGGACAATTTTGAGCCGTTCGTACACCCAGTCGCCCATACCCCCGGCGATTTCAAGGGCCTTTTCATTTCCGCCGACCTCGTAGCAGTCAAGCAAACCGGCAAGGATTTTATGAAGAGTGTAATATGGCGCCCAAATCCTGTCGTTCCTGGCGCCGTACAAGGCGCCCTTTTCCAGCATGATGAACTGGTCCGGTGGATAGGCGCTGATAAAACCTTTGCCCCAGTTCCAATAGTCGGTACGGATGCCGTTCTCGCTTAGATCGGAATCGTAACCGTCCTTGCCCGGTCCGGGCGGTACTTTGGTCGGGTTGGCGTTAAATCCGCCCCCTTCCTGAGTGGGCCGACCCGATTTCTTGGACAGGTCGTACAATGTATCAATCATATAATTCATCTTCTGCAGGAAATTAGCGTGCAGGTTTTCATCATAAGTTGTGCTCGCAAAGGCCTGCGCAAGGGCGGATAAATAATGACCGCTGGCATGGCCGCGTAACCGGGTGGTTCGTTCGTCCCAGCCCCGCAGCGGCCTGACACCTTCCGGCTGCTGTTGGCCGAATGCATCGCGGAAATTGAACAGAAAACTGTTCGGATCGGTCCCGGCCAAGGTAAGAAAAAATTTATCTCGGTTCTCGATAAACTTTGTGTCACGGTCGTTTTTATCTTTATTTAAAATAACCTGACCTAACGGGAACGGTTCTAATTTGCGTTGCGGAGTATCGACATTCCCGGGCGCCGCTTTTATGGTGATGACAGCCTTAGGCTGGAAGTCCGTACCCGAGACGGTACCGGTCACTGTGTACGTGCCTTCTTTTAATACTTCATTATTATCCACAGGTGCGGGCCAGATGACACGCACCATCGGGCCTTTTTCGCTGTCGCGATACACTCCCGGAACATAGTAAGGCAGACGTGGCAAAGTGCCCACGACCGTCTCGACCGTGACATCAGGCACACCGGTCAATTCCGACGCATGCGGAGCAACACCTTCCGTCGGTACGGCAGGTTTCTCCTGATCTTGTATCACCGTATCAGGGACTGCGGCCTGCTCACCGGTGAGTGCATTATTGCGAATCGTCGCCACCTGTTTATCGGTAAGAGCGATGCTGTAGAGACGAACATCGTAAACCTTCGCATTGATATCGGAATCGGTATCGTATTGCGACCTGCCTATATACAGAAGGTTCGCAGCGGCGTTGTCCTGATTGAGCACCTGCTCCAGGGTCAAATCAACATCATCGACGCTGTCTACTTTTTTGCCGTCTAAATAAATGCTCAAAGTCTGCCGGGCCGTATCAAGAACCACGGCCAGATGTACCCACTTGTCGGTTTCGACTCGTTGAGCCATAGGCCCTAATTCCTCGGTCCAGCCGCTATTGGTAATGCGTGCGCGGTATCCTTCGGAAGGCTCCTCTCCAATGGGAGTGCAGAAAAAATTCCTCGTGGTATCCTGTCCGAAGTCAAAAAATCTCTGCCATGCTGTGTCGTCTCTGATAAAAAGCCAGCCGGTAACACTGATTGTGTCCACACCGACGAGGGCCTGTCCGGGGACCTGGATGTATCCGCCGCTTTCCCCCCCCGGCAGGGACAAGACCTTGCCGAACCGGCCGTCATCGACATAAACACCTCCGACGCCGAGAAGTTTTGCATGGTAGTTATTCCGGGACCAATCCTCTGCGTTGCCGTTGAATACATAACGCGCAATCAGTGCGGTCTCCCCGATACCATCCAAAAACTGGTCCCCTCCGCCTGCCTGAGCGAAGACAGAATTCATATAAGGAAATAAATTAACGATGAGTATTAAACAGAAGATGAGTTTTACTGACCTTCCCGCCATTTTGCGGCCTTTCTAATATATGTGAAATCGTAATTGTCGCATATTTTATACCTTCATTATAGCAAAATGTACAGTCCTTACCCGGAACAAATCTCAATTTCCAGCATGAAAAAAAACTATGAATTGACTTGTTCATCCATTAAAAGAGACATTTTTAATCGAGGAAATATTTTCTTGTTCTGCCGTCCCGGCGTAAAGTTTCTAACGCCCTGTGAAGTCTGGATTTGATTGTACCTACCGGGATATTCAAAGCTGCGGCGATTTCCTTCAAATCCATATCATCGACAAATCGCATCAGCAGGACTTCCCGCTGCTCTTCAGGCAGGACATTCAAAACAGCAGCCAGCTCTGAGCGATTTCCTACAGGTGATTCCTCGGAGGCAGGGATTTTAATAAGGTCACCTTCAACGGATGCGAATCGGCGGTTTTTTCGTACGATATTCATGGCCAAATGCTTTACCACCGGATATAAAAAAGTGGTCATGGATGCTTTTAAGCTAAAGCCGGGGAATTTATCCAGCAGGTAAGTAAAAGTTTCCTGGAGCACATCGAGCGAATCGGAGTCGCTGCGGGTAAACCGCCACGCAAGATTGTAAACCCATTTGCGATATCGATAATAGAGAATCTCAAAGGCTTCGGAATCACCCCTGTTTATCGATTCAATCAATTGTTGGTCCGATTCCATAAGGAAGCTTTATCCCGCCAAAACAGATAAATTCCAATTTATTTCCTGCTCGTTTTCGCTTTTTGCCTAATTTATCTTTATGAACTGCTCTTTTCAATAAATAAGACGTCGGCGACGGCCCAACCGATGCGTTTTTTTAGAAAAAATTAATTTACCGACATAAAATATCCGAATGAAAGAACCGGAAAAGCTGATTTCCACGGGGATTTTTGTATATAAAAACAGCTTTGTGTAAAAATGAGCATTAATTTGAAGTAATTTCGATTTTGCCTAAAGTGAAATCACCCGCCTGCCGATATTAAAATAGCTCAAAAGAAATGATATTTTCTCCCCTCCGGAAAA
>CAYVXS010000246.1:0-5279 GCA_964454885.1 uncultured Pirellulales bacterium | reverse complement strand
TTTCAACTACCGTCGCATTATAGGGGGCGTGAAAATTCTCCAGTATCTTCGAAGCACACGTCGTAGCTCCGAAAGTAGTGCACATATTGTCCTTTACGGCGACCGGCACTCCCGCCAACTGCCCTACCGGTTTACCTGCGGCTATTCGTCGATCAACATCGGCGGCAGATTCCAATGCCCGTTCTTCGTAGGTGCTTATAAAAGCTCCGATTACCGGTTCGAATTTCTTAATCCGTTCGAAAACAGCTTTTGTTGCTTGGACGCTGCTTATCTTGCCGGAGGTAATTTCATCGCGTAATTCTATTGCACTTAGCTCTTCCATCTATGAAAGCTATTTATTTCAGTCACTTAATCGGTGCTCAAGAAACCAATCGTAAAGTTTCGGATTATCATACGTCTGCGTCCAGGAATCGTGGTCGGCGTCGAGATATACCGTCAACCTGGTGTTACCACCGACGGCGTTTATCGCATTGACCATCTCTCGGGACTTTTCTACAGATACGACCCTGTCCTGTTCCCCATGAAAGGCCCATACGGGCATATCTTTAAGTTTCGAAGCTTCCGAAGGCTCACCTCCGCCGCAAATAGGCGCGATTGCCGCGAAACGTTCCGGACAGGCACAGGATAAAGACCATGTGCCAAAACCGCCCATACTCAAACCAGTCAGATAAATCCTGTCCTTATCTACTTTATATCGAGCTTCGATGTCATCGAGCAATCCTGTCAGAAACTGTTTGTCCTGCGTCCACCCATGATCTTCGGGACACTGCGGCGAAACAACAATAAAGGGAAAATCCTTTTTCTCTTCAACAATTTTGGGAGGGCCGTGCTTTTTTACTAATTCCAGGTCGTCCCCCCGTTCGCCGGCGCCGTGCAGGAACAAAATCAACGGCCAGATTTTTTGTTCGTTGTAGCCGTCCGGCAGAAACAGTAAATACTGACGATCTACGTCGGCATTTCCCTTTTCAAACACACAGGGAATCTGGCCTATCGATAAAACAGGTCCGGATTGAACTTGCTTTTTTTCTGTTATTACACAGCCGGTAAATAATAAAGGCACAAAGATAAAGATAAAGAACAAAAACCGCATGACCTTCACTGTTTTTATCTCCTGTTAATTGCAATACTGATGGCTATGCCCCCGAACCGTCATCGAGGATTTTCGGGACCTTGAAAAACGATCCGTCCCGATCCGGTGCATTAGCCAGGGCTTTTTCTGTTCCAATAGATCCCCTGACACAATCTTCGCGAAAAACATTGCTGACAGGCAGGCAGTGCGCCAGCGGCTCAACTTTGTCGGTGTCCAACTCGTTCATCTTTTCCACATATTCGAGGATTGCACCGAGCTGATTGGTAAATTCCTGGACTTCGTTGTCGGTCAAATCCAGCCTGGAGAGTTTGGCAACCTTTCTTACCTGTTGCTGGTCAATTTTCTGTGCCATTGTGTTTGTTCCTATGCAAATAAAAAGCGAGGCATAAATCGCCCCGCTGTAATTAAAGTCTTTCCCGAAAATAACGGCTTTTTTCAGCCTGTCGCTTTCTCAGCGGGCTTATAGTCTCGCTTTGGCGGCTTTTGGACAAGTCCCAAACGGATTGCTCTGGCCGAGACCTTGATTCTACATACTTTGCCGTCAATAAGGGCACGAACCTTTTGTATATTCGGCTTAAACTTTCTTTTGGTAACACCGGTCACTTTTCTTCCGACACCACCGAGGTGCTTCGCCTTACCACGCCGGGAGATACTTCTGCCGCTTATCGTTCGCTTGCCGGTAAAATAACATTCTCTTGACATCAATCATACTCCTGAACTGTCGAGTTAGTATTTTATAGTTATAATTTTCTGCCGAAGCAAAAACGCAAATATATGCTTTCAGCGAAAAAAAGCAAGTATAAATCCAATTTTTCTTTCAAAAACTGCTCTTTTATATGGGGATGCCATTAAAAATTGAGAAATCATCGTATAACAAAAATGTATTTATATACATTCAAAGCATTTAACTCCGGTAAAAAAGTTAGATATATCTATGCTTTGCACACCGACCGATATAGCTTATAATTAAGACTGAGGTTTCGTTCTTTCGAGCCAAAATGATATGAAGTAATGCTAAAGTCAGTAAAAAACATGAATATTTTGGGAATATCGGCTTTTTATCACGATAGCGCGGCAGCACTGATCTGCGATGGTGAAATTATTGCCGCCGCACAGGAGGAACGATTCACCCGAAAAAAACACGACAGCCAATTCCCATCACATGCGGTCGATTACTGTCTGGAGGCTGGAGGAATAAGTGCCGAAAATCTCGATTTTGTCGTTTTCTATGAAAAGCCTCTCATCAAATTCGAGAGGCTTTTAGAGACTTACATCGGCTATGCTCCCCGTGGTTTTAAGCAGTTCCTGATGGGCATACCGCTATGGTTGCGCCAAAAACTACACCTGCCCCGAGAAATGGATAAGGCACTTGGTAATAAATATAAAGGCCGCTACATTTTTACAGAACATCACGAATCTCACGCCGCCAGTGCATTTTTCCCCAGCCCGTTTGAAGAGGCAGCAATTCTTACTATGGACGGTGTCGGTGAATGGGCAACAGCAAGCTTCGGAACAGGACGCGGCAATAAAATAGAAGTCACCCATGAGCAGCATTTTCCCCACTCGCTCGGATTGTTATATTCCGCTTTTACATATTTTACCGGCTTTCGAGTTAATTCCGGTGAGTACAAGCTTATGGGGCTTGCTCCCTACGGCGAACCGAAATATTACGATCTCATACTGGAAAAATTAATAGATGTTAAAGAAGACGGTTCGTTTCGTTTAAACATGACGTATTTTCCGTACTGTCATAAGACTGTAATGACAAATTCGAAATTCGAAAAACTTTTCGGGGGACCTCCCCGCAAATCTGATTCCCCCCTGAAACAGCGAGAGATGGACATGGCGGCATCGATTCAGGCTGTAACCGAGGAGATTATGCTCAAGACGGCAGGATACGTACATCAACAAACAGGAATGCGAAATCTCGTATTAGCAGGCGGAGTAGCCCTGAACTGTGTCGGGAACGGACGAATTCTCAGAGAAGGCCCTTTTGATAGCATCTGGATTCAACCGGCAGCAGGTGATGCCGGCGGAGCGTTGGGTGCGGCACTTTTTGTCTGGTACCAATTGCTGGATAATGAACGCAAAGTCGAAAGCCGTGATAGACAACATGCTTCCTTGTTAGGCCCGGCTTATAGCAACAAACAAATCGTCGATTTCCTCGATTCAGTCGATGCAAAATATCACGTCTATCAAGACCGGGAGCAATTGATTGATGAAGTGGCCGAATTGATTAACCAGGAAAAAGTAATTGGATGGTTTCAGGGCCGGATGGAATTCGGCCCTCGGGCACTCGGCAACCGCAGCATTATCGGCGATGCGCGAAGCGAAAAAATGCAGTCGATAATGAACCGGAAGATAAAATTCCGTGAATCTTTTCGTCCCTTCGCTCCTTGTGTTTTAAGAGAGGAAGCATATAACTATTTCGAGATGTCCGATGGGCAGGACAGTCCTTATATGCTGCTTGTTTCGCAGGTTCGCAACGACAAACGGTTGTCTTTAAATAATCCGTCTGATAATCTGAAAGGATTAGAAAAACTCAAGGTCCGGCGGAGCATCATTCCCGCCGTTACGCACGTAGATTATTCGGCCCGTATCCAGACAGTCGATAACAAACGTCACCCAGTATTGCATCGTTTAATGAGTCGATTCAAGGAAAAGACCGGCTGTCCGGTAATAATAAACACAAGTTTCAATATACGCGGCGAACCGATTGTTTGCTCTCCGGAACATGCATATCGATGTTTTATGGCCACAAATATGGATGTTTTGGTTATGGAAAATCAATTGCTTTACAAAGAGCAGCAGCCGCAGGCCGAACAGCATGAAATTGACGAATACAAAGCACAGTTCGAACTGGATTAAATGAATTTGGAAAAACCTAAATGTCAATGATTGAAATAAACTGGCGCCCAAAGCATAAAGAGCTTCGCAATTTCGGCCTTATTGCCCTGATTGCATCCGTGACAATATCTTTATTGCTTTACCTGCTAAAGGACCTTGGAATACAGTGGATTTTGGTTATAACCAGTACTGGTTCGGTAATCTTTTTATGCAGTTTAATTTCGGACGAATTAACCAGAATCATTTATATCACCCTCACGCTAATAACACTGCCGATTGGCTGGGTGATGAGTTTTATCGTGCTTGCAATTTTTTACTTTTTAATAATTACTCCACTCGGGCTTGTCTTTCGTCTTACAGGACGAGATCCGCTACATAGAAAATTTGACTCAAGGACAGAAAGTTACTGGCTAAGGCGTCAACCTCCCGATACAATCGATCGATATTACCATCAGTTCTAATGAACCGGAGATTATGAATGGTTAAAAAGTCCCAGGAGAAAAAAATCGACTCTTTCAATAAGCTTGCACAGGAAAAACGCCCTTCCCTGCTCTCAGAATTCTGGTTTTTTCTCAAGCACAACAAGAAATGGTGGTTACTGCCTATACTAATCATTCTTTTACTTCTGGGCCTTTTGGTTCTGCTTGGCGGCTCAGCTATAGCACCATTTATTTATCCGCTTTTCTAACAAAACTCTTCTAAATAAATCTGGTGGCTCAATCCACCGAAGGCGGATAAATATTCAGCGACTCAATTTATTGAGGGACGCCGGAAGAATCCTCCAGCATTGCCTGCAATATGTTACGCGCCTCGACGGAATTAGGGTCTAATTCAAGAGTGATACGAAGCTCCTTGACGGCAGCGTCTTTATGTCCCTGCTTATGTAAAAGAAGACCAAGACTGAAATGCAGAAGAGAGCTATCCGGTATAAGCACCAGACCCTTACGACATGTTTCGACTGCTTCACTAATCTTTCCCTGTCGATAAAAAACGTCGGCTAAACTATTGTATGCAGAAACATTATCGGGCCAGAATTTTATTGCCTTGGCATAGTGCTTTTCCGCCATCACCATTTTGTTTTGCCTTTGATATATCCACCCGAGATAATAATGCGCCTCGCCGCAAGTGGGTTTTATTCGTATCGCAGTCAGATAGTTATCGATAGCTTTATCATAGTTCCCTGTCTCCCTATACACAGAGCCCAAGGCGTTATACGTTACATAGGAATGAGGTATTGATTTTTGAATATACTGAAACTGTTCAGTTGCAGCTTTGTAGTCCTTCAATTCTTCGGCTAAAATCCTGCCATATTTCCATCTTAGGTATATATCCTCCGGGGCGT
>CAYVXS010000245.1:0-5280 GCA_964454885.1 uncultured Pirellulales bacterium | reverse complement strand
GCCGTCCAGATGACATATACTTCTTTGCCTGCCTCGTGGGCATGCTGGAGCTCTCTTTCAACTCCGCTGGAAATCGCCGCCCGCCCGTCGGCCATACTTGGAATAAAACTTATTATCATGTCCGACTGATCGATGAGCATAAAATCCCTTGCGTATGTCTGGCTGTTAATATCGCGTTCTATTTGCAGAACTTCCTGCAGGTCCAGTCGGATTTGCCGTCCCAATACTGTGACCTCAAGGTAATCCAATCCGGTGCTTTTTGCCTGCCGGGCTTTTTGCAGCAGGTACGATTCTTCCAGGTCGGCGGGATCGAAACAGAGGAACGATTGTTTCATTAATTGTCGGAATTGGCCTATTTGTTTTTTCACATCCTCCATGTCACCTACGGCAGTCATGGGGAAACTCAGATACACCTTTTTGCTTTTATCATCGAACAGCAACCTGTAGAATGCCTCGGTAGTTTCATTTTCGCTGCCCCTTGCAAGGCAATAAAAGGGTATTTTTTCATCGATGCCCTTGTAGAGCATTTCCGTGCCTATGATTTCTTCCTCCCGCCAGACAATCAAATCTTTGAGGCTGTGCTCGACGGAATGTTCGGTATTTAGCCGGACGTGCAGGGCGGTTATGCTGTCGATAAGGCAGATGTACATATCGGCGTTGAGCTGACGCATCTGGTCGAAGTCAACAGCCGGGAACAAGCCGTGCCGCCAGCGGAAGGTCGCGTGGGTATTTACTATCAGGTTGGAGGCCTGTCGGGCTTTTACGATGATATCTTTGAAAACGCTGCGGCGAAGAGAGCTTAACCTTTTCATCGGTATGTCCAGGATTCTGCCGGGCGGTATGTCGGGAGCTTCTGCGTACATCATATCCCCGACGTTACAAAGAAGTATTTCTTTTCCCTGTTCGCCGGCAAATCGGCAGACACTTTCGAGGTAGCTTTTTTTGTCGATGCCGACCATGCCTGTAACTACTACAATCATTTTACCTCTCGCATACCAGTGAGCTAAAGTGCCTAAAGATATAAGCCATAAGAGCATAAGAGCAAAAGTCTTAATTCTTGTGACTCTATGTTCTTGTGCTCTTGTGCACTTAAAATACTTTTGTTAGATTTAGACACTTTGGTCTTTACAGATTCTCCAGCCTTCGCTGCCTGTCGTAATCTTTTAGTGCCGCTATCAGCTCGTTCATATCACCGGTCATTATTTTATCCAGGTTGTAAAGTGACAGGTTAATGCGATGGTCGGTCACTCTGTTTTGTGGATAATTATACGTTCGGATTTTCTGCGACCTGTCGCCGGAACCTATCATGCTCTTTCGTTTCGAATCTCGTTCGGCCCTTTTTTGAGTCTGAAAATGCTCATAAATCCTGCTTCGCAGGACCCGCCATGCCTTGGCCCGGTTTTTGTGCTGGCTCTTTTCGTCTCGCATACTGACGGTTATCCCCGTCGGAACATGCTCGAGTTTTATAGCACTGCTGACCTTGTTGACATTTTGACCGCCGGGCCCGCCCGCTCTGCTGACGTGTTCGATAACATCATTTGGATTTATCTGGATATCCAGCTCTTCCGGCTCGGGCAATACCGCGACCGTAGCTGCCGAGGTATGAATCCTGCCCTGCGATTCGGTTTCGGGAACTCTCTGGACGCGGTGACCGCCTCCTTCGTAACCCATTTCGGACCACACTCCGGAGCCTTTTATGCTGAATATTACTTCGCGAAAGCCGCTCTTTTCCGTCGCGCTGAAATCGAGTAATTCGACCTTCCATTTCCGGGTTTCGGCATACTTTGTATACATACCGTACAAATCGCGTGCAAACAAAGCCGCCTCTTCACCGCCGGTGCCGGCCCTGATTTCCATTATGATAGAATCGATATTCATATCGTCGGCCATAACGAGATTGCCAGTTATTTCGTCGAGCAGGGTCTTGCTTTTATCTTCAAGCTCAGGTAACTCTTCTTGTGCCAGGGTGTTAATATCTTCGTCCGCCGTCGGGTCTGTTAATATCTGCCGAATTTCCTCGATTTGTGAGTTTATCTTTTTATACTCGCGATACTTGGCTACGATTGCTTTTAGTTTGCCCTGCTCTTTGGAAAGGGCTATCAGCCTGGCGTGGTTGCCGGCGACGGCGGGGTCGGAAATCTGTTTTTCGATCTCGTCGAAGCGGGTATTAATCTGGTCAAGCTTTGCGATTAAACTGTCTTTTTGTCCGGTCATATAGAAAATTTTCTCGAATCTTCGGGTGATAATTAAAAAAATTGCGCTGTCACGGAGCAGCCTTTTTTTCGAGAAAAAACAAACGCCCTAATCCCGGTTTTACCCGGGTAAAAGGGCGGAAAATTTACACTGAAAAGGAAGCTATTTCTGCTGGTCTTTTTTATCTTGTTTAATGTAGCTTTTGCCGTACTTTTTCTGAAATCGTTCGATTCGGCCGGCCGTATCCATATATTTCTGTTTACCCGTATAGAAAGGGTGGCACATCGAGCAGATTTCCGCGTGGATTTCCTTGGCCGTAGTACGGGTTTCGAAAGTGTTGCCACAGCCACAACGAACCGTGACTTTATCATATTTTGGGTGTATATCTTTTTTCATAATAATACTCCGAAATATCTAAAACTCAATATTTTAGCAGGATTATGATAGATATCAATAGAATTTTTTTGTAAATGTGGGATGCGTTGATTATATTTTTCCAACGGTATATAGATAAAAGACAGGGGATTTCAAAAAATGAGTATAAAACTTATTGTTATTGGTGCCGCCGGACGAGTAGGGAGCCGTTTTTTACAGTTTGCTGTCGAAGACGGCGGATTCGATATTGTTGCCGCTATCGAGACCAAGGGCCATCCTGATATCGACAAAAATCTCGTTCTTACCGGGGCGGCAGGGTCAATTAATACGAAATTGACGGATACATTTCCGGCTGCCGCCGCCGATGTGGTTGTGGACTTTTCGATGCCTGATGCAGCGACAAAAACCATCGATTTCTGCCTTGAAAACAACGTTTCTCTGGTTTTAGGGACCACCGGTTTGAACGAAAAACAGCAGGAAAAAATCAAAACGGCCTCAGAAAAAATCCCTCTGCTGTATGCAACAAATATGAGTGTTGGGATGAATGTGTTGTTTTCCTTAGTCGGAAAAGTCGCCGAAACACTGGGTCCCGAATACGATATAGAGATTATCGAGCAGCATCATCGCTTCAAAAAAGACGCACCGAGCGGCACGGCTTTGACGTTAGCGGAGAAAATTTGCAAGGGAACAGGCCGGGATTTTCCCGGATCTGTTATTTACGGCAGGTACGGCAAAGATGCCCTCAGGAAGAAAGGTACCATCGGGATACATGCCGTCCGTGCCGGCGATATTACGGGGATTCACTCGATAATTTTCGGAACACCCGGTGAGACTGTTACAATAAATCATACAGCCAATAGCAGGGAGACCTTTGTTCGGGGGGCATTACGGGCGGCCAGATGGATTGTAGGCAAGAATCCTGGTTTGTATTCCATGGCAGACGTGTTGGGTACAAAAGGTTAAGGAAGAACCATTCTGGTTTGAAGGATATTTTTTAGATTCCTGCAGTGCCTTTACTTCTTCGGCTGTTTCTGCTTCTTTTCCTTCTTGGGTTTTTCTTTTTTGACTTTTTCCTTCTTCGGCTTTTTTTCTTTCTTTACCTTCGGTGGTTTTACTTTTTTGGTACGTTCGCCTCCGACCATAAAGCTAATCCCGGTTATCAGACCTGTTGCTACGATCGCCACTGCTACGATATACCAGATAAAGCTCTGGATACTTTCCAGAATCGAGGGCATTACTTTTTGGAAACCTGCTACAACAACCACTACGGTGTAAATAACGGCAATTAAAGGCAGAAACAGCATCATTCCAAGAATATTACTCTGTTTGTCCGGTGCCATCTCTATCAGCGGAGCGGCAAGTGCCGGTACTTCCTGTGCCGGCATAGGAGCGGCAAGCCCTTCGTCGGGGGTCATCTGATCGGTATCGGTGGTTATTGGCACTGCAGAATCTGCTTCGGCTACAGGCTCAGCTTCACCTGCTTCCGGTCCTTCACCTTCGGCTGTGTAGATTTCATCGAGGATGCCGCCCAATGAAGTATCGTCGGCCTGGAGAGAAAGGTCCAGCAGGCCTGATCCGCTTCCGAAACTGTCGAGATTGACGTCCTCTTCGATTTCTTCCAGCGGAACTTCGGATGATGTTCCGTGTGGAATAACGGTATCGGCCATCGTGTCGTCCGTTATTTCGTAATCCCGGTCTGTTTGGCCGAGCACATTGGTTCCCTGTCCGGTCAAGGCGGTATCTGCGTCCGTCAGGTCGTCGGATATAACAGGAGTTCCGGTTTCAGGAGCTAAAAGGATTTCATCCAAATCCATATCTTCCTCTTCCGGCGAAGGCACGGCACCTTCAATATCCATAGCTTCGAAATCCGGCATTTCAGGCTCAGAAACTTCCGGTTTAGGCATTTCAGGCTCGGGAGCTTCCAGCTCAGGCGTTTCAGGTTCAGAAACTTCCGGTTTAGGCATCTCGGGCTCAGGAGCTTCCAGCTCGGGCATCTCAGGCTCAGGAGCTTCCAGCTCAGGCATCTCAAGTTCAGGAGCTTCCAGTTCAGATATATCAGGTTCGGAAGCTTCCAGTTCAGGGATTTCTGCAGGAGGTGCTTCAGGTTCCGCTTCCGGGATTTCCTCCGGTTCGATATTACCCATATCCGAGATTAATGCTTCGACTTCTTCGACCTTGAAAAGTAAATTCGGGCCGTCACGAAACTCGCGTAACTTGCCTTCCTTGACAATCTGCTTTACTTCCTCCTTGGTTTTGTTGAGCTTCTCAGCGGCCTCTTCTAATGAATAGAACATACCGGCCATATTCACCGTTCTCCTATACGCTAACGACTTGGTTAACAGGGTCTTTTAGCATGTGTAAAAGACATTTATCAAAAGATATTTTAACTTAACCTTGTTAATTATGCAACCTTTTTTTGACCTTTATGCCTTCATAGATGAGAAATAGAGCTGTAAATCCCCAAAATTTGTGCTATCGGCTCCGGATTTTGTCGGTAAATTACATAAGACAATGCCTAAATATTCAAATATTGCGGATATTACCGATTATGTTCGGGATGCATGAAGATGATTTTAAATATAGAAATCGATGTGATTACGGAAATCTTAAAGGCCCGGGCGGATTTTCATTTATAGCGTTATGAAATAGATTTTGTCTATACAAAGACTTCTTGTTCCTGGGCGACCTGTTCACCTGGCTTAAAGGGTAACG
>CAYVXS010000244.1:0-5300 GCA_964454885.1 uncultured Pirellulales bacterium | reverse complement strand
GGTAAGTAATATTATAGAATCGATACTTCGATTTAAGTGGACGATTCTGGTAGTTTCTATTGTAGTAGCTGCTCCATTAATTGCTGCAATCTGGACTTTGACTGTTCCCAAGTACCGAGCCAGGGCTGAGATACGAGTTCGACCTATTATACCATTTCTGGTATTCCGGACAGAAGATAGCGGGATGATTCCCTTATACAGCTCATTCCTCAATACTCAGGTTTCCATTATAAGGGGCCTGACAGTTCTTCAGCGAGTTCTGGACCGGCCGGAAATTCAACAGACAAAATGGTACCGATCACCTAATGAATCGCTGATAGAGAAGCTACGCGGAAATCCGGATACTCCCATGGAAAGGCTTCTGGATGCACTTAATGTGCGTCCTCGAGGCAGGACCGAGATAATCGACGTATCTTTTGTAACTTACAATCCCAAAGAAGCAAAACTTATTGTCGATACAGTTTTGGAGCAATATATAAAATATATCGGAGAAATGTCCGATGCGACCGGTGATAAGCTCTATCGCCAGTTGACCGATCTATACAAATCTCTTGAAAACGAAATCCTGGGACGCGAAAAAATAATTGCAGACCTTTGCAAGTCACTTGGGACAGAGACTCCGCAGGATTTGGTATCCAGCAAGAGGGCCCGCCTGGATGAAGCGGAAGCAAACTTAAACAAGCTGCGACAAAGAATCACCATATTGGAATGGAGAATGAAGCGGGCTGCCACAGGTGACAGCAATGACACTATGATTGCTTTAGAGGACCAGATTAAATCGAAATACTATGAGGATGCAGAATGGCGGGAGCTGGATATTAATGTCAGAACCCTTCAGCATCAAATTGAAAACAGTGTTTATACCGACAAGAATCCTAATTTGATCAGAGCAAAAAAGGACCTGGCATTTGCGGAAGATTTACTTCGAATGCGAGAATCACAACTGGATGAGCAATGGCAGAAGCTACCTGAAGAAAATACAACTGCTTTACCTTCAACAGCCAATGCCGGCATTACCGGCTCCAAAGTGGTGGGATCTGCGGAACAACAACTGGAACAGTTAAAGCACGAGGAACAGCTTTTAGTTGAAGACGTCAACAATAAAAAGGAAGAATTTCAAAAACTTTTCGAAACCGCCCAATTATTCGAAAAGGAGAATAACGAACTGCTCCATAAACGCGATCTGTTTAATTCCGTGCAACAGCGTCTGGACCAAAAGAACATGGAGCGCAACGTTCCCGGTTCGATTCAGGTGTTAATGGGGGGATTTGTATCATCTAAACCCTACAACGACCGTCGAATTATTTTCTCGGTAATGGCGATGGCGTTTGGTCTATGTGTTGGTGGTGCTGTGGCGTTCCTCAGAGCCGGCAGAAACCAGGTTGTTTATTCCCCGCAGGATATACTACGACCGGTACAGATGCCGTTCCTCGGGTACATACCGTTGGTCAATCTCAGAAAATCTTTAGGAAAAGCACTGTCCGAAGATATTAAACAAAAGCAGTTTGTATTGACCGAATCCATCAGGTTTATGCGAACGGCATTATTGTCCCGGCTTGACAACCACGATTCCGCCACTGTGCTGATAACCAGCTCTGTCACTGGGACAGGCAAGTCGAGCTTTACGAATACTCTGGGTCATTCTATGGCCCAGGCCGGCAAAAATGTCCTTATGATAGATACCGACTTCCATAAAATGTCGCTATCAGAATGGTACGACCTGCTTGAAAAGCCCGGATTCATGAATTGTTTGAACGCCGGTTCCATAGACAAACAGTGCATATACCAGACGGAAACACTCGGTCTTAGTATCATGCCTGCCGGTGGAAAAAGCAATGGTAGTACCGTGTTTGAGGAGATAGCCAAAGGCTCATTCAAAACCTGCATCGAACAATTGCGCAAGCAGTACCAGATTATACTGTTCGACTGCTCTCCTATTCTGCCGGTAGCAGATGCGACAATCATGGCCAGCCAGGTTGATGGCACCATTTTCGTCGAGAGAGAGCTTGTATCGCACCGCGGCGATATAACCACCGCAATTTCACGCATCAACTCCACCGGTGGACGTCTTTTCGGGTTTGCCTTCGTCGGTTCGGTCGATTACGAGAAAAACATGTACAACAGCTACTACTATAAACCAGAACATCGGTCATAATCATACAAATCGTGAAACAAACAACTAAATCTGACATATCCGACATTTCAGAAGTCGTCGGTACTTTGCGCTCGATTGCCGTTAATTCGCTGGCAAGGATGTACCGTCCAGAAGAGAAATTGTTTTCCTTTCGATTGCGAAAAAAAGGACGGGAGGAAATTCTCGAAGGAATAAGCCGGCGATATACTGCCATAGCACTGATAGGCATGGCGGGTGAGGATAGGCATATCACATCAGAGGTGCTAAAAAAACACAGCCTCCAGGATGTTTGCGAACGGCTGCTTAACGACTGCGGACAATCACAGGAGCTGGGTGAAGTAGCCCTGACAACATGGGCGGCGAGAGTGCTTAGACACAAAGACGCTCACAAGGCTGTAATGACACTGAAACTCATGGAGCCTGAAAAGGGCTTATATCGAACCGTCGAGCTTTCCTGGGCATTGACGGCCCTGATCGCCGGTGACAGTGAGCCTGCAGATGCACCACTTGCCAAAAAAATCGCCGATATGCTGATAACTTCCTTCAACAGTCAATCAGGTCTTTTCCCACACGCACCTGCAGGAAAAGGTCTGTCATCGCTTCGCTCTCATGTAAGCTGTTTCGCAGATTTTGTGTATCCCATACAGGCTTTATCTTATTACTATAAGAAGACGGCAGATACGAATGCCGCCGAAATAGCCGGCCGATGTGCCGAATGCATGTGCAAACTTCAGGGCCTGCAAGGCCAGTGGTGGTGGCATTACGATTTGCGAACCGGCCGGGTCGTGGAGCGATTCCCCGTTTATTCGGTCCATCAGGATTCGATGGCTCCTATGGCATTATTCGACCTGGCCGATGCATGCGGTAAAAAAGATTATTCCGAAGCGATAGAAAAAAGCTTGCGCTGGCTGGCGAATCCACCGGAAATTCCAGAGTCACTAATTGATCGAGAACGAGATATTATCTGGCGCAAGATTGCCCGGCGTGAACCTGTAAAACTTGTAAGAAAGCTGCAGGCAACAGCCAGCTATATACACCCGGCGCTGCGGGTACCCGGAGCGGACTTTCTTTTCCCCGCCGTTTCAATCGATTACGAAAGCCGACCATATCACATGGGCTGGATCCTCTACGCATGGCCCGGCGAACGAACGATGAGGAACAAGTGACAATATGAGTCTTCGCCATATAGCTTTGTACGTACTGGTCTCGGGTCTTTCCATCTATGCATGGAAAGACTGGTTTAAGAGTCTCTGCGGTCTTGTCCTGCTAATGGCTATCATTGAACATACGGATATGCCCAAGTCCATGTTAGGCATTCAGGGCCTGAATATGTGGAATATCTTATTCGCCGTGATTTTCATCGCATGGATAGTAAATCGCCAGAGGCAGGGTCTGCACTGGGACATGCCCCGATATATCAATATACTGCTGCTGATATATCTCGCAGTGATACTGGTTGGTGTATTACGGGCCGCCTTTGACCGGGGTTCCTACAGTGGTTATCCCCTAAAGAGCCTGCTTAGCGAACAATTGATTAATACAATCAAGTGGGTCCTGCCGGGCGTTCTTCTGTTTGAAGGCTGCCGGAGTCGCAAGCAGGTATTAATGATCCTCGCCTGTTTGCTGGCTATGTATTTCCTGATAGGTGTACAGGTGGCCAGACGCATTCCGGCAAGCGCGATTCTCAGCGAAGCCTCGATAGAGCTTGTAAGGGACAAATGCTCGGATATCGGCTACAGTGCCGTTGATACATCCGTATTTCTTGCGGGTGCATTCTGGGCGATGATGGCCTCTTTACAAATGATAACAAAGAAAAAATACAAAGCAATCGTTCTGGCGGCGGCGGCACTGGTTGGTTTTAGCCAGGCTCTGACCGGCGGCAGAGCGGGATATGTGGCATGGGGAGCGACTGGTTTTGTTTTTTGTATTTTGAAGTGGCGAAAGTACCTGCTCCTTGCGCCGGTTGTTGTGATACTTCTGCCGATAGTAATGCCCGGTGCGGTCCAGAGAATGTTCGTTGGATTCGGCGCTACCGACATAACCGGTCAGAGTACCACAGACACAAATGCGATAACTTCGGACAGGATGATTATCTGGCCGTATGTTATCCATAAAATCGAGAAATCACCCGTTATCGGTTATGGACGGCTTGCGATGAACCGTACCGGCCTGGTAGCAACAATAGAAAGCGAACATCCCGGCATCGGGGCCGCGCAACCTCACAATATGTATCTCGAAACCCTGCTCGATAATGGGATATTAGGCTCGATTCCGATTTTATTATTCTGGGGGATTTTAATTGTATATGCCGGCAAGTTATTCAGAAGTAATAATCACCTGTGCTCGGCGGTCGGCGGCGCAGCTCTGGCTTTGATGCTTACCCAGTTAGTAGCGGGCATCGGCTCTCAACACTTCTACCCGGAAGAAAGCACGCTCGGTGTCTGGACTGCAATGTTTCTTATGTTGCGCGTCTATCTCGAACAGGTACAATCACAAACAAAGATTGTAACAGTTGGTAATTCATGGGATAGTCAATTACATCAAACACAAACAGTTGTTCCGACATATTCATAAAGTACTCTTCTAAGTTATGTCTTAATGCAATCTTTGTTATATCATAAAAAATTTACATCTTAAAAAGTTTGTAAAACCAAATGAATTTTTCAAATATCTTAAGAAAACTTAAAAATTATTCTGGAGGGCTATTAGGATACATAAGGATTATGTATCTACGAATGGTTGGTGTCTCTATTGGAAAGAAATGTTTTATTAGTTTTGGAGCAAAAATTGATACACGTCGCGGACAGTTAATTATCGGTGACAAATGCGAGATTACACATGGGTGTGTCATCCTATCGCATGATGCATCTGCTAAAAGAATAAATAGAAATGACAATGGAAGCGGGAAAGTGAAAATAGGCAACAATGTTTTTATTGGTGTAAATTCGGTTATATTACGAAATGTGACTATTGGTGATAATTCCATAATCGGTGCTGGATCTATCGTTACGAAAGATGTTCCTCCTAATGTAGTAGTTGTCGGGAATCCTGCTAAAGTAATTCGGAAACTTCCCGAGAAAAATTAATAAGAACTTATTAATGGTTAAACTGGCATATATTTTAGCGGCCAGCCATTCCGGCTCGACACTTCTGAGCATGCTGCTCG
>CAYVXS010000243.1:0-5303 GCA_964454885.1 uncultured Pirellulales bacterium | reverse complement strand
GTCAGCGATGGCATCGATGGTTATATGGCACGCAGAAGAAACCAGATTACCAAGCTCGGGGGATTTCTCGATCCTGTTGCAGATAAATTACTGATTACCAGTGCGTGTCTGTTGTTAGCTACGAATAAAGGTCATGTCCCCGGTTTTTTGTTGCCGCCAACCGTCGTGGTATTAATAATCGGTAAAGATTTATTATTGATTATTTTTTTTATAATTGTTTATTTTATTACCTCGCATTTCCTTATTGCGCCGGCTTTCGTTGGCAAACTTGCAACCGCACTTCAGTTATCAATGGTCGCAGGAATCCTGATAGCTCCTGAAGTATCTGCCGTATTACCCGGTTGGATATGGTTTTTACGGTTTCTTTGGTGGTCCGCCGCCGGTACTGCTATTTTAGCAACTCTTGTTTACATTCGTAATGGAAGTCGGTATATTGAGGAGCATGAACAGGCAGTCGCTTCTAAATAAATATGATATAAAACAAGATATGTTGGGGGACCGCTCAGCGGGATTTCTTCAAGAGATCGAATAATGGCTGTAAAATTCAGTGAAATACAGGAAATTTTGGAAGAGCTTCGTCAGGGCAGGATGATAGTGCTTGTAGATGCAGAGGACAGGGAAAATGAAGGCGACCTTGTCTGTGCGGCCGAGAAAGTAACACCGGAGATAATCAACTTCATGGCCAGATTCGGCAGAGGTCTTATCTGCCTGCCCCTGACCCGGGAGAAATGCAGCTCACTTGGTCTGTACTCACAGGCGGTCGATAATACAGCCCGGTACGGGACGGCTTTTACTGTTAGTGTTGACGCCGCCGATGGAATTAGCACCGGTATCAGTGCGGCGGACAGAGCACATACTATTCATACTGTTATCGCCGAAAATGCTAAACCGACAGACCTTGCTCGTCCTGGCCATATATTTCCGCTGCAGGCCCGTGACGGCGGAGTTTTGGTAAGAGCAGGACAAACCGAAGGAGCGGTGGATTTGATGCGTTTGGCCTCTCTGAAGCCTGCTGGAGTGATTTGTGAGGTTATGAACGAAGACGGCTCGATGTCGCGAGTGCCGGAGCTTTTGGAATTTTGTGAAAAACACCATCTTAAAATCACTTCGATCGCCAAGCTTATCGAATATCGCCTCCAACGTGACAGCCAGATAAAACGACTCGAGTGTGTCAATTTACCTACCGACTACGGGGAATTTAAGCTGATCGGATATGAGAGCATTACTTCGAGTGAGCCGCACTTGGCGCTATGTAAAGGCAATGTCGGGCAACTCGATGAAAAAGGTGTACCGATCGAGCATGAAGAGCCGGTTTTAGTACGTGTTCATTCCGAATGTATGACCGGCGATTTGTTCCACTCACAGCGGTGCGAATGTGGTTATCAGTTGATTACTGCAATGAATATGATTGAGCAGGCCGGCCAGGGAGCATTAATTTATCTGCGTCAGGAGGGCAGAGGTATAGGCCTGATGAATAAACTGCGAGCATACAAGCTGCAGGAGCAGGGTATGGATACGATTGAAGCTAATTTGAAATTGGGTTTTATGGCGGACAAGCGCGATTACGGAATCGGCGCTCAGATCTGCCGCGATTTGGGACTTCGAAATATACGCATCCTGACCAATAATCCCAAGAAAATCAGCCGTCTTGAGGTTTATGGAATAAAGATTATTGAACAGATACCCATAATAGCCAAGCCAAGCAAATATAATATCGATTACCTGAGAACAAAAAAATATCGTTTTGGTCATATGCTGGACAAAGATTTATAGTGAAATTTAAGACAATTAACAAAGTATTCCTTGTTTTATTTTATATCTTTTTCCTACTCATTACTGGCTGTGAGAAGGGAAGAGGAACATCCGGGATTTCAGATCGTTCGAATAATGAGAAAGATAAGTTTTCCATTTATATCGATTATTGCCCTGAGAAAATTGACATTATACCCTTAACAGGTTTTGTTAAGCTGGGTGATGCCCAACAATCCCAGATTAATCTTTATGTCAGCCTGCTTGATTCCTTCAGCTCCGAGATAAAATCACCCTGTGTGTTTCGTTTCGAGTTATATGAAAAAGTGCAGCGTTCAGCCGAACCGAAGGGAAAAAGGGTAGTTATTTGGCCCGACATTGACTTAACCGAGCCAGCTATAAACAACAAATACTGGCGTAATTTCCTCAGGGCTTACGAGTTCAATTTACCGTTTATTCCCGCAGGTAATCAAATCTACATACTTGAAGTGACATGTTTGTGTCCGACCGGCAGACGTCTTACATCAGATTTTACTATAAGTGCACAGAATACTTCACAGGGTTAAGCTACCTCCCGAAGTTAGATAACCTGTGAAAAATGCCGGTGTTTTCCTAATAGTACAACGAATCCCCCCATAATTCTAAAATAGATTGACCTGGGAGGCTAAATTTGGGATTATATCAGGATGTTGGGTCTTATTATTACTCGATTTTATCAGGAACTCTTTGGATTATTTTTGGTCTAAATTAGGAGAAAACCTGTGACGGAAGCGGCAAATATTGATATCCGTTACGACCGGACTCCAGACAGGAAAAACAGTATTGACGATGCCGATTTGGTCGATCAGTATCGCCAGGGCGATTCTAAAGCCATGGAAAGGCTTATTTTAAAGTATCAGAATCGCATTTACAACGTCATCCTGAAAATATGTTCGGATCCTGACGATGCTGCGGAACTTACACAGGAAACGTTTGTCAAAGTAATAGAAAATATCCATAAATTCGAAGGCAGAAGTAAATTTTATACATGGGCGTTCAGAGTAGCCGTCAACCTGACTTTGAACTACTGCCAAAGGAATGCTAAGCTGACGCTTAGCTCCCTGGATGCCGACAGGGACCAATATAACAGTCGGCAGGTACAGATATTGAAGGAGTTCCTGAGCGATAGGAATTCTCCTGACCCGGAAACAGTAGCTCAAAATAAGGAATTATGTGCGATGGCTGTTCGGGCGCTGATGAAGCTCGACGACTCACAAAGAGCTGTGGTTGTCCTGCGTGATATCGAAGGTATGAATTACGCCCAGATTGCAGATGTTTTGAACATTGAGCTGGGAACCGTTAGAAGCAGGTTAAGCAGAGCAAGGGGCAGGCTGAGAAAAATTTTGGAGGCCAGTTTGCTATGAAAGAAGAAATGAGTATCGACGAATTGCTCAACAGTTTCGTTGACGGAGAGCTTACGACAAGGCAGGAAGCTGAGGTCCGACTCATGATAGAGAATGACCCACAAATTGCCCGTCGAGTTCAGCAACTTCAGAGATGTAAGTTATTGATGAATTCCTTACCCGTCACCAAGGCACCAGCCGGAATGCTAGATGATATAAAAGCCTCAATGGAGACGGGAACTCAACAGGAAAGGCCGTTTGCTTATCAAAAGCACACAGAAACAAAACATCTACCTTTACGAAGAATGGTTGCTGTTGCCGCTATGATTGGATTCGTGGCTGTTTTATCAGCCGTAGTTTTCACAATTGCACCCCCTGAAATTGCCCCCGAAGGAGCTGAAGACATACACGCCCCATCCTTCGCGGCCGATACAGGTTTTAGCGGTAAACTGGAATTCAAAACAAAAGAGTTGAATGCGGTTGATTCATTCGTAACAAGAACCATAGAGGACAACGGCTATACTAATTTTCTCAGTCCGACCCAGGATACAAACAGACGAGTCTATTTTATCAGTTGCAGCAAAGAAGGCTTGAATCGATTACTGGCTGATCTGGATAGTATCTGGGATAAAGTTGATTCGGCTGCTCTGTATGTAAAGACAGGTGACTTAAATCAAGAGGTGGTTGTTAATGCAGTTACCACAAAGCAGATTTCCGATATTGCCAATCAAAACAATACAAGCAGATCGATTGAGGTTGCGAAGGATTATTCGGTCCTGAATGGTGTGGCACAGGAATTACCCGGACGAGATATTTTCTCTGCCATTGAGGACCAAACGAGCAGTTTGATGAAAATTAATAAACCGAATCTGACGCAAAAGATAATTGAAAAACCTGAAATCCAGGATAACGGTGAAAAAACAATTCATTTAACTATTATCATAAGTAAATAAGTAGGGATGCTTGATATATTAAAGTCTTTATTGGTTGTTGTCGATGTGCAGGGCAAGCTGGCCCGGTTAATGCACGATAAAGATACTTTGTTCAAGAATATCGGGATTCTCGTTAAAGCCGCAAAAATGCTGGATATTCCAATCCTGTGGTGCCAGCAATGTCCCAACTCTTTGGGCCCGACCATACCCGAAATAGCCCAGCTTTTGAAAGACTATGAACCGATCAATAAATCTGCTTTTAGCTGTTGCGGTGAAGAAAACTTTAATATCAGATTAAATGAGTCTTCCCGAGAGCAAATTATATTATGTGGCATAGAAACCCACGTCTGTATTTATCAAACCGCTTTCGATTTACTCCGGAAGGGCTTTTATGTGGAAGTGATTGCGGACGCCGTATCTTCGAGGACCGTGGAAAACAAACAGATTGCATTAGCCAAAATGACGGCAGGGGGGATAAATATCAGTTGTACGGAAATGACTTTATTTGAACTATTAAAAACCGCCGAACATCCCCAATTCAAAAACATCGCTAAACTTATCAAATAGGTATTCCATTAACGCCAAATTTCCCTGAAGGCCAACAGGGAAAGTCCTAAAGCTTAATTTTCTGAAAGTAATGATACAGAGGTGAAATCATCTTAAAATTGGAAGCTAAATCATCGAAAAGTTTGTCGCTGAAAAGTGTTTTGTCTATTTTTCTGTTGCAAACCAGATACATATTTTTTCTTTGATACCAATTTTGAATATTTTCAGGTTTAGTTTTATCTATAATTCTCTTATATTTTTCTCCTTCCAATACCAAATTCTTTTGCTTTTCAAAAAATGAGATTGTCTTAAGGAATTCCTCTGGATTTTCGTCGATCATTTCCCTGAATTTAGCCATGATTAGTGGTGCAGCGTTGTAAAATCCCATGCCATATCGATATGAATTAATGGAAAGCTCAAAGAAATAGCCGCTTGCGAGTGTTGCCCAGTTTTTATTTTTATATTTAAAAATAATCCACACAGTGCTTCTATATGGAGACTTGTCCCTGGAAAATCTTGTGTCTCGGTAAATTCTCGAAATGGTTTTATTCACGACGGGTGTGATTTCAAAACGAGGATCGATGTCCAGCATGAATTCACCCAAATCAGTAACAAGATTTCGTAACGGTTTGAGAACATATTTATTATATTCATCCCTGTGCTTTTCGAACCAGGCTTTGTTATTATTCGCTTC
>CAYVXS010000242.1:0-5314 GCA_964454885.1 uncultured Pirellulales bacterium | reverse complement strand
CTCTATATCCCTGTACTCCAAAATGAATCCATAACGATAAGGTTTGTTGCCGTCTATTGTGTACTTGTCCATGGTCCTTGCTCCCCAGGCGTCGTTACCTCCCACACCGTGAATGTTTAGATCTATGTTGAGATTGATCAGGTCACGAACAGGTAGTTCAAAAGGATGTCCGGCCTTTTCCAGGTCAGCTTCCGTATATGGCCAGGCCCGAAAACAGAGTTCCTGAAGGCCGGTGACATGAATTCGATTACCGTTTTGATCGGCCAGGCTAAACCATCTAACGTCGCACCGATTGGCATTGTCCTGAGGTGCGATATAGTCGGTAATAAAGTGTGCCAGTTCGGATTCATATAGACCTATCAAGGCTCCGGTCTTGCGGTCCGGGTAATTCTCGAAAGGCCCGCGTCCGTACCATGAGATTTGGTTAAAGCGGTCCTGCAGTTGTACTCGCATACCAAACTTCGGCATCAGGGGAATCGATTCTTTCAGGGGCTGATATTCAGCCTGAACCTGAATTTGTCCCCGACTATTAATGGTATATTCCAATGTGTAGTCAGCTCCTATGTTCAGCAGGTCCATAAGGAAGTGGACCTTGACAAGATTGTCCTGTTGAGTAACTTCAACTTGTTTGACAACACGATTGGCCGCGGCCGTCTTCCATGGGCCAAGACGACGATTGTAATTGTTCCGTTTTTGGTTATCGTTGGCCGGTTTCCAAAAAAAAGGTTCCAAAGGACCATACAGCAGCTCATTATTGTTCCGGATCCAGCTTGCCAGTGCTCCGGTACTTTTACTGAAAACAATCTGGAAACTGTCACCTTTGATGCGGATATCTTCAGGATTTTCCTGGACATCCAAATGCCCCTGGGCGGCCTGTAGTGTCTCGACTGTCGCGGTTTTCAGGACAAATTGTTCACGAGCCACACAGAATCCTTCTTCCGCCCACAAAACAGGCGACTTAAGCTGAGCCGACAGATTCAGGCATATATCTTCTGATGTGGATTCAAGCCATGCCGGCCGTGGGATATCGATGACATTCGAATCGTATGGACGCAGAGATTTGAAGACCAAAACACTGGAGCCCATAACTTTGCCATTAGCGGTAAAGCTGTACCGAATATCCAAGTGATCAAGTAAAAGAAAATCGTAGTGATTGGTTACCTTGATACGCAGGGGATCTGTACCGACGAGTTCAAAGAATATCGGCTGATATACCTTTTGCACCTGATAATAATGGGGATGAGGCACTCGATCCGGTCCAATCAGCCCGTTTATGCAGAAGGCCCCGTCATTGGGGACGTCGCCGAAGTCACCGCCATAGGCCCAGTATTCATTATCTTTAAGCGGCAGGGCCGCGGGATGATCATCATAACGCAGAGGCGAACCGTCGATACGTTTGGCAATACCCTGGTCAACCCAATCCCAGATTGCGCCACCCACGATACTGGAATCAGAATAGATAACGTCCCAGTATTCCTGCAGATTGCCCACGGAATTGCCCATGGCATGGGCATATTCCCGCAGGAACACTGGTCGATCGCTGATCCTTTGACCCAGTTGCTTGAGCCTGTCCGGAGACAAATAACCATCATCATAAATCGCAGAAACACTTCTGTCGGAATCACAATATACCGGGCGGGTGGTATCGATTCTCTTAACTGCCTCAGCCATGGCCCTGAAATTCCGGCCACGTCCTCCTTCATTCCCGAGTGACCACAGAATCACGCAGGCGTGGTTTTTGTCACGCTGAACTACAGACACCGCTCGATCCACATGGGCTTTCTCCCACTGGGGATTTTCTCCCATAACAGAGTTGCCAATCCCGAATCCGTGCGATTCCTGGTTGGTCTCATCCATCACGTACAGGCCGTAAACATCGCACAATTCATAAAAGAGCGGATCATCAGGGTAATGCGATGTGCGTACCATATTGATATTGGCCTGCTTGAGCAGCTCGATGTCACGTATCATGGTTTGTCTATCGACATGGCGTCCGGTTCGGGGGTGATGCTCGTGACGGTTGACTCCCTTGAGTTTAACGGCCTGTCCATTGATTGTAAATAACTCACCCTGAACGAGTACCTTCTTAACACCGAACCGACAGTGCGCCGTGTCGATGATATCCTGCCGGGCGTTTCTCAGGTTCAATTGAAGATCATATAGATTGGGTATTTCAGAAGACCAAAGCAGAGGATGATCCAGGATTGTTTCAAGCAAGATTGAATTTTGCGAGGATACGCCAATCAGCTCGGTATCTTTCGATAATGTTTGATGCACAAGCCCGCCGGAAATGACGGCTTCAATCGTTAAACCCTCAGCTGTTGCATCAGACCGGTTTTCGATAACAACCTGTACCGCGACCTGTGCCTGAGTTAACGAGTCATCCGGTTCTGCGGTTACTTTAAAATCCTGGATAAACGTGGTTGGCCTGATAAACAAATCAACATCACGAAAGATTCCGCTAAGCCGCCACATGTCCTGGTCTTCGAGATAACTGCCATCCGACCAGCGATAGACTTCCACGGCTAATTTATTTTCGCCTGGTTGGATGAAAGATGTAATATCGAATTCCGCCGGTGTCATCGAACCCTGGCTGTATCCGGCTTTTTGTCCGTTAATCCAGAGATAAAATGCGGATTTAACACCCGCAAAATTTATAAATACCCGCTTATCCAGCCATGTCTCAGGGACGTTAAACGTAGTGCAATAACTGCCCACCGGATTGCGATGAGAGTAACTGTAAAATGACCGTGAAGGTTCGTTAGTGACCTTGGGTGGATCTGGTTTGAAGGGATAAGACATGTTGGTGTAGATCGGCCGGCCATAGCCCTGCATCTGCCAGTTACCCGGTACCTGAATCATATCCCATTGGGCCAACGAATATTCCTGCTTATAAAACTCCTTCGGCCGGGATTCCGGGTCGGGCGACCACTTAAACCTCCAAAGGCCATTAAGCGATACGACCCGGGGATCGGTGGCCTTCTCACTGGCCGGAACGAAGGACACATGTGCTTTCTCCTTGTTTAGCCCGATTATCTCCGGATTTTCCCAATCATGAACCTCAGGGGCTTCCCGGGCATGTATGGGGATTGCATAGAAAAGAAACCACATCGTGATCCAGCCTGTTGCCAGGACCATCAGGACACTTTTGATGAGTTCCGGTTGTAAGAATTTTTGCAAAGCTTTATATAATAGAGTTCGTTTTTCCTGTTTATACATGGGCTTCGAATTATACCTTATTGCACGGTTATATTGATTTCAGCAGCAGTCAGACCGTCAGCTTCCGCTCGGAGAGTCATCGTTCCTGCTTTTTTGCTCTTTAACGGTCTGTGGATAACAAGAGCTTGTCCATTATAAGTTTTACATACGGTATTGTTAAAACTCTCCATATCATAAGGACAGGTATTACCCGAGCCTGCGATTTCCCCGGCACCCGTTATGGTGAATGTGACGGGAATGTCTGCATTGGGGATAAAATAACCTTTCTCATCGGTTATTTCAACTTTCACATAAGATAAATCGTTACGGTCGGCTTTTATCCGGGTTCTGTCCGCGACAAGTTTTATCTTTGCCGGAGCGCCCGTGGTTCTGAGTTCCTTCGAAGCCACCTCAATTCCATCTTCCAATGCAACGGCTTTCAAAACGCCAGGTTCGTATGGTACCTTGAAGTTTGCAACTAATCTGGAATTCTCGTCGATCTTTTGTTCTGCAATGACTTTACCATTTAGTTTGAGCCGGATAACCGGATACCTCGAAAAAACCCTAACGCTCATAATGCCGCCTTCGTGACCGCTCCAGTTCCAACTCTGTAATTCGTCCGGCCAGCCCCAGGCGCTGACGGACTCGCGGCGGTCTTCCGGCACCGGACGATGCACTAACACCTCCAATGGGCTGAGACCCCAAACCACGTCACGGTAACATGACGACGCCTTCTTGAAACCGCAAACGCCCTCGTTGACCGGGCGTGTGGGGTCCAGACGGCTGACCTTGTCGCTCAATTGCTTAGCGATACCATAGCCGCTCTCTTCGGCGCGCTTTTTGATTTCGTGACCGATGCTCCACATGATGACGGACGGGTGATTGCGATCGCGCAGGATTATCGAATCCAAATCGCGTTGCCACCAGTCCTTGAAATATTTGCCGTATTCATCGGGATTCTTGCCCTGTTCCCAGCAGTCAAAAGCCTCATCTATTACCAGCATGCCCATTCGGTCACAGGCATCCATAAACGCTGTGGAAGGCGGATTATGGGCGGTGCGGATAGCATTGTAACCGCTTGCTTTCATCACCTCGACCCGGCGTTCCTCGGCACGGTCAATCGACGCGGAGCCGAGCGGACCGAGGTCGTGATGCAGACACGCGCCGCGCAACAGCACCGATTCACCGTTGAGCGTAAAGCCGTCAGACGCGGAGAATTTGATCTCTCGAATGCCGAAAGTCGTGGTGGCCGTATCCACCGCTTTGCCGCCGACCAGAAGCATCACTTCAGCCTGACAGAGAACGAGGGAATCGGTGGACCAGAGCGGAGGAGACGTGACCTCCAGGGCCAGCGGTATCTTTACCCGGCCGCCGGCGGCCGCTTCAGCTTTAGTTTCGCCGGTCTGCAAGGTTTGCCCCGCCGGGCCGGTCAGTTTGATACGCAACGTAAGGGCCGGCTGATTGTACCATAAAGTATCATTCGACTGGGGAAAAGCCAATGTACAAGGAAATATCAGAACCATGATAATAAATAAAAATTGCTTGTTAGCCATTTTACACTCTTTTTTATCAGGATTTTCAAGGTATTGAATGTTATATCCATATTTCACCGGATTAGAATTATTATAATCTACATATCTGTTATAATCAAACGAATCTCGAATCGCATGCACCAAAGCCTCCGCTCCGGCTCCGGCAAGGCATTAGAGTATCTCTTGCAGGGGTATCCTAATAACATAATCGTTGGATTCCGGACTGGTTATATTGGCTAATACCAACCCTCTCTCAAGTTTACGAACGCACAGCAGTTATTAATCATGGAACAGCAACGGAGCAAATTGAATCAGGTTTCGGCGCCAGGTTATCCAGTCGTGCCCTGTGTTGGGGGATTCATACCAGATGCTATTGACGCCGATTTGTTTCATCGCTTCCACGTTGGTCTTAGCGGCCGCGCCGTTTTCTGTGCTGCCGTAACTAACATACAGCACCTTCACATTCTGCTTGAAGGACGCCATATCTGAGACTTCCGACGGAGCAATGCTGCCGCCGCTAAGGATACAAATATGGGAGAACTTATCGAGGTTAGACATGGTAATGCGACGGGTCGCCATGCCGC
>CAYVXS010000241.1:0-5351 GCA_964454885.1 uncultured Pirellulales bacterium | reverse complement strand
AATCAAGGGATCATATTGAGATGATTTGCAGTCGAATAAATCCTAGGGATTTCAACGAAGCCTTCGAGAATGGAAGGTGCAGTAACTTTAAGGATTTTTATGAGGAGTTGTTAAGATAGATCATTGGCTAAAATATCGAATAATAAATCAAATCCTTGAAAACTAGGGACGTTTACCAAAATAAATGTATTGAAGATTGCCGCCCCTTCGACTCCGCTCAGGGCTAAAGGCTAAATTGCAATGACAAAGGCAAATTGGTATTTTCAAGAATAAAAGTTATTTAATATTTGCTTTTATAATTATTGCGCTGGCTGGGGGAATAGTCAAACTAATTTCATTGTTTCCGATGTTGTAATCCGATGAGGATTTTGATATTATTATAAAATCGGTAGGTTTAGTCGCGTAGCCAAGTGTTGAATATTGGAAGTGACATATAAATTATGTTTTTTAAGAGTAAAACAGAGAATTCCCGGCTCGTTGGAAAAATTACATTAAGCCGATGTCACCTCAAAGATTTTTATTATCAAAATAGAATGATATTCCTTAGCGGGATTATGCTTGGCGCTATGGTTTTACTATTGAACTCATGTAAACATATTCACGAACCTGATGAAACGGATATTATTGGTGTTTGGACAACTCCGGAATCTCAGGTTCATATAATAAGTACAGAAGTCGGTTTTTCCCGTAATTGGCCTGAAAAGGCTAAGTTCCAGATCAAGTTCAATAAGGATTATACATTCAAATTAGAACCACATTTCTATCCGGAACCATCTTCAATTTTAAAATACGCTTACGAAAGCAGCTATGCATCTACATCCGGCAAGTGGAAATATAATCAATCGCAAAATAGTCTTACTATGGAAATAACTGAAGCCGGCGATGTGTCTCGTATTTCTTCAATAAGATTGCTTCCTAATAGTGATGGGTATATACATGCGATTTCCTGTGAAATCCGTTCAGAGACCTTGAAGGCTGCAAATCAAATGAGGTTTACGAAACTCTTTTAGCAATTCAGCTATTTCTATAATGTCTTATTTCAAATATGAGAAAGAATAGACGAATTGGTGCGGTTTCATCCTTCGACTGCACTCAGGACAAGTCGCCACCCTACGAATCTTAGCTTTCGAAATAGACCCCGCTTTTTTTAAGGGCTTCGTATAAATCTTGGTATCGAAGATTGCGCGATCCACAGTTTTTGGCCGCACAGAGAGCAGCGGCGGTTCCAGATGCCTGGCCCTGGGCCATGGAGCAAACCGTATTTCGTGTGGACATGTGAGCGCGGTGGTCGGAGGTGATTAACATACCCGAGGCTAAGAGATTATCAATTCCTTTGACACATAAGGCCCTGTAAGGGAATCCGTACGTGCCGCCGTCTTTTATCTGCAGGCCCGGGGCCATATCGTGGAAACCATAAACAAGTACATCGTCGTTGAAATGTCGGCCTTCGATGACATCTTCGTGGGTGATGTCGTAATCGCAGGTAATCAGCCGGGCCCGCCGAATGCAAAGCCTGGGACTGGTTCGGGCCATGAAGGCATTTTTGCAGCCGGGAACGTACTTCTTGAAAAGTTCTACAGCCCTGGCCATGTTTTTTCGGATAGTCAGTTCCGCCTTAGAGACAGCGTCCCGGTCGGTGGGACTGACCGGCAGTTTGAGATTGCACTTGATGAACATCAGGTAGTTATCGTGGACCGAGGTGGTTATCATGGACATTCCGATGGCACGGGCCTCCTGCGTGAAACCATCCGGGAGCCTGACAGACTCGTTGCCTAACCGGATAATTTGGTCCGGCTTGCCGCTTCGCATCCCTCGGGCGAACTGTCCGACGGCATTATTTGACTTGAGATACTCGTAATACTTGTCCAGGCCCACATTGCCGACTCCTACGCTGTTACACACTGAATAATCGTTGGGTTCGGTGTACTCTGCGCCGGCGTGGGCCGCTAAGTCACCGTAGCCTGTGCAATCAATAAAACATTTCGCACAGAACAACTCGCGTCCGGAACGACTTTCGGTGATTACTCCCTTGATGCGGGTACCGTCCCCGACAGCCCCGACGACGAGGGTGTGCAGGGCCATGAATACAGACGCTTCATCCAGCATCTCCATTGTGGTTAGTTTGTAAGACTCCGTATCAATGGCCGTACATACGGAATCATAATCGTATCCTCTTTCCATCTCGCAATGACCGGTAGTGCCGCCGACCTTGACAAGGCGGTCAATTATCTCGCCGGGAATCCCGCGGATGACCTGCCGTTTTGTAACGCCGGGGAAGGCCTTCCACAGGTTATAGAAACTGTGCAGCGCGGTACCTCCTTCGGTGACGGTCCCGCCGGTGTAGCCTTTAACTTCGATCAGGGCTGTTTTCGCACCCTGACGCGCTGCGGCTATTGCAGCTACGGCGCCGGCCGTGCCGCCTCCGGCAACGACGACATCGAAATTCCTGATGGGCAACTTTTTCAACGGCTCCTCATAATAATTATTAGTGTCACTGCCGGTATTTCCCATGCTGATTTTTTGTGAGCCTGTTAGAATGCCTGCTCCGAGTATTAAACTGCGTTTTGAAAATTCTCGACGGTTCATTTCTGTCTCCTCATAAAGCCAGGTACAACCACTATTTTTTTCTTGCTACCACACTTTATTAATCAAATTGGTGCGATTTCGTCGCACCTTACGGACTATTTGAATTTGGGCTGCGGAGTTCGGTGAGTAAATAAAGTATCAGGCCGGCAGTGAGAATGACGGCTAAGACGATGAGGCCGGTGCGTTTGAAGGCCCATGCATACGTGACACAGCTATAAATCAAAAATCCGCAGACGGCACAGAAAATCAAAGTTGTAACCGGATAGCCGGTGACCTTGTACGGTCGTTCCACGACGGGTTCTTTCAATCGCAATACGATAACGGAAAGTCCCGTCCCTAAATAAAAGGCATAGACGGCGACGGCGGTGTATATAATCGTATCGATAAATGAGCCGAAGACCATAATCAAAGTGACCGCAATCACACCCTGCAGCAGCAGTGCCCAGGCGGGCGTGCCTGTTTTTTCGTGCCATCGGCCGAAGACCTTGAAAGTCTTGTGCTCGGCGCCCATTGCGTAAGATATTCGCGCGCCGGTGAAAATCAGGCCGTTAACCGCTCCCAGGGCAGAGATGCACACCAAAGCGCTGATTAACTTACCGCCTATTTTCGGAAAGACCGTTGAGATAGCGTCGTTCGCTACTGCTCCGGAAGTGGCCAGGCCGTTGTAACCGAGCGTGTAGAGAAAAGCGCCGTTAATTAATATATACAGAAAGATGACGGAACCTGTCCCAAGGACGAGGGCGCGGACTATATTCCGGCGGGAATCTTTAACTTCGGCGGCGACGTAGGCCATCTCGTTCCAGCCGCCGTATGTGAACAGTACAAAGACCATTACCAAGCTAAGTGGTAAAGCATCGAAAGTTGCCGTACTTGTTTGGCCCTGCGGCGAAAACACAGCCACGCCTACGATGGCCAGCAAGCCTAAGGCTTTTACGACAGTCAGCATATTCTGGGTCAATTTGCCTTCTTTGACTCCCAGTATGTTGATGATGGTCAGGATAATTGTCGCAACGGCGGCGAAAAGCCTTTGGCTGACGGCGGGATGGCCTGCAAGAGGGTCGAAAATCGTCCGGGCGTACGTGGCGAACGCAAAGGCCATGACCGCAATGTCACCGGGTCGTACGACCGTAAGCTGTGCCCACCCGAACAGGTAGCCGGCCCACCTGCCGTACGCCTTGCTCAGATAGACGTAGTCACCGCCTTCCTTCGGATACGCCGTGGCAAGTTCGGCGTAGCACAGGGCGCCGCATAGTGACAAAAGTCCCCCCGCGATCCAGAGCAGCAGCACTCCCCACCAGCTACCGGCTCCCTTTGCGATATCGGGGGCCATCTGGTAGATTCCGGCACCGATGATAATTCCGACGATGATACAGGTCGAATCGAACAGTGACAGTTCTTTTTTCGGAGCTATCTGCATGAAGTAATTGTATTGCTTCTTTCAGGGATTTCAATCTTTTTTATTGCCTGCCTCTTCGGGATTGCTCGAGCGTTTTTTCAATGTCACGGTAACGCCCTCGGTCTGGATGGTCTCCAAAATTGGATTTTTTGTAATGGCGTCTATATAATCCTGACCAGTGCTGTCGATATTGTGGGACAGGATTAATCCACCCGGGCGGACCAAAGGTAGAAGTTTGTTAAGGTAGTCGGTGTAGCCTTCCTTGTCGGCATCGATAAAGAGAATATCGATAGGCTCTTTGAGCTTCGTGACCGTCTGGTGGGCGTCACCCATGACGATTGTCACGAGGTCATCGACTCCGGCACGTTTAAAATTCTCGCGGGCCAGTGACGCCCGGCCCTCGTTTATCTCGTGGGTCGTGAGTTTTCCGCCCGTCGTGCGCAGGGCGAGGCAGAACCATATACCGGAATACCCGTTCGAGGTGCCTATCTCGACGACATTTTTGGCGTTTGTTGCTTCGGTGAGCAGTCGGAGAATTCTGCCGTCCACTGTCGGAACGTTCATCATACCACCGCTCTGGTTGCGGTTCATATCTTCGAGAACACTCAGGATTTTTTGTTCCTGTTCGTTCATCGGAACAGGGGGGTATTGCTGGTATGAAAATCCACCTCTTGCTCTGCCCATTCTACCCCCGAAATCCCTGCCTCCGAACCTTTGCTGACCTGTTATGTTTTGAACTCCTGCCAGTAAAAGGATTATCCCGAATGTAATAAAAAGAATTTTTTTGAACATTTTTTCCCCTTTCAAAATGAGCTTTTTCGATTTTTAGGCAGACCCCTTGCCGGTCTCAAAAGGATATAGACGTATTTCGGACGGTGGTTTATTGCAGTTTTCAGGAAAACGCGGGAAAGCGTTTATTGTTGCTCAATTCCCAATGTTTTCCATGGGATCTATTGAGTTTTTTCAACGGTCGCTATTGGGATCGGATTGTTCTATACCGATTTCGTTTTCATTCGCATCACTGCGAAGTGAATTCGGTCCTGCTAACGGCCGGTTCTGGAGCCCCCTGCGTAAAGGTTCTCGCTGTCCTCTGCCTCGGCGGCCTGCTGCTTCGGCACCTCGACGGGCCCTTAACCCGGTTCCGTCGCGACGCGGTCCGCCCGGGCGAAGCTCCTGTTGCAGACGATCCAACTCTCTTTGCCATCTTTGACGCTGAGTGTCATTGAGTATTTTCGATATCTCTTTGTTCATCTGCTGGAGCGTGCTTTCGATTTCTGTGCGTGCGTTCTCCCGGATGTCCCGGAGCTTTTTCATGGAGCCGTCGATGATTGGTTTGCTGATCATGGGGCTGGTCGGCGTGGCCGGCCTT